>JASFVU010000148.1:0-6731 GCA_050049665.1 Bacteroidales bacterium
AAATTTTTCCTTCAGATCATCCATCATGGATTTGATCTTCTTCCCCATGGCTTTCCTTAACGAATCGGCCATGCCTTTGGTAAAACCGGCAAGCTTCTGCGAAAGCAACATCACCTGTTCCTGGTATACTGTTATACCATAGGTATCCTTAAGAAATTCTTCCATTTCCGGAAGATCATATTCGATCTTTTCACGTCCCTGTTTGCGTGCAATGAACTTTGGAATATAATCCATCGGGCCCGGCCGGTACAATGCATTCATGGCAACCAGATCTTCAAACCGGTTAGGCTTCAATGCCCTGAGGTGTTTTTTCATGCCGGGCGACTCAAACTGAAATAACCCTGTTGTTTCTCCCTTGCTGTAAAGATCAAATGTTACAGCATCATCCATCGCGATATTGTTAATATCTATTTCTTCTCCTTTCGATTGCCTGATATTTTCTACCGCATCTTTGATAATAGAAAGCGTCTTCAATCCGAGGAAATCCATTTTCAACATGCCGACGGATTCGATATGTTTCCCGTCAAACTGGGTCACGTAAAGTTCGGTATCCTTATTTGTACAAACAGGGATATGCTCTTCAAGGTCTTCCTTCCCAATAATAATTCCGCAGGCATGCACGCCGGTCTGGCGGACAGACCCTTCCAGGACTTCGGCATATTTCAGTGTTTGCGCTATTAATGCATTCGGACTCTGTCTTTCCTGAGTAAGTTCGGGTACCTCATCATAAGCCTTTTTAAAGGATGTTCCCGGTCGCTCAGGCACTAATTTAGCCAGCCGATCGGCCTCCGAAAGCTCAAGTTTTTGTACCCTGGCAACATCGCGTATTGCCATTTTCGGTGCCATAGTACCAAACGTAATAATATGAGCAACGCGCTTGGCACCATATTTATCCACAACATATTTCAGCACCTTATCTCTTCCGTCTTCATCAAAATCGATATCCATATCAGGCATGGAAATACGGTCGGGATTGAGAAACCTTTCAAACAGTAAGTCATGCTCAATAGGATCTATATCCGTTATTTTAAGGCAGTAGGCAACAACGGAACCGGCAGCTGACCCGCGGCCGGGACCAACTGAGACCCCGAGTTCACGGGCTGCCCTTATAAAATCCCAGACTATCAGAAAATACCCCGGAAATCCCATTGACTTTATGGTATTCAATTCAAAATCGATCCTTTCTTTAACCGATCCATCCAAAGGTTCACCGTATCTTTCCCTGGCTCCCTCGTATACAAGGAACTGAAGGTAATCAGCCTCCAGCTTTACCCGGAGTACCCTGTCCAGATTGCCAAGTCTTTTGTAAGATGTTTCCGACAGTTCCTTTACAAGGTCTTCCCTGCTGTAACGGGCCTTATAACTTTCAATGGTGCCGAAATCATCAGGGATCGGGAATTCCGGCATTATGGGAGACGAATCAAGCTTGAAATCCTCAATTTTCTCAACTATCTGCCAGGTGTTTTTCAGGGTTTCGGGAACATCGGAAAACAACTCGCGCATCTCATTCTGGGTTTTCAGCCATTCCTGATGAGTATACCTCATCCTGTTAGGATCGTCAATATCAGATGCGGTACTTATACAAAGTAATCTGTCGTGTGCCTCGGCATCGTCTTCATTGATAAAATGTACATCGTTTGTGGCAATCAGGGGTGTATCCGTTTCTTTACCCAGCTTAATCAGGTTGTTATTAACAAATACCTGATCTTTATACACTTCTTCATCCATCTTTTCATCCCCGGATCTGTGCCGCTGAAGTTCAAGATAAAAATCGTCACCAAAAATTTGCTTGAATTCCAGTATCTTCCCGCGTGCCTGTTCAATTCCCTCATGAAGAATAACAGAAGAAATCACTCCATGAAGACAAGCCGAACAAGCTATTAGTCCTTCATGGTACCTGGCCAGCAGATCAAAATCAATCCTGGGCTTATAATAGAATCCCTCTGTCCAGCCATATGACACAAGCTTGACAAGGTTCTTATATCCTTTTAAATTTCTTGCCAAAAGTACGAGATGTTTTCCTCCTCCATCCGATTTCTGCGACTTGTCGAACCTGGAACGCTCAGCAACATATACCTCACATCCCAATATTGGCTTTATTCCTTTCTTCCTGGCAATGTTGTGAAATTCTTTAACTCCGAACATATTGCCATGATCGGTGATTGCCAGAGCCACCATACCGTCAGCTTTTGCCTTATTTACCAATCCGGTAATATCCGCCGCACCATCAAGAATTGAATATTGCGTATGGACGTGAAGATGCGTAAAAGGTATTGATGTGTCGGCATCTGAACCATTTTCTGCAGTACCCGTTTCAATTAAACTATCGGGTGCAGGAGTATCACCCTTATTTGATTCGATAGCGATGTCCACCGGACCAATTATCCCGGGATTGTATTTTCTGAAGTTTTCCTGAAAATCAGGTGGTAATCCGTATTTCTCAACGTTGACAATGCCAAGCCTTACCAATTCGAAAAAACAACGGGCCGTTGCCACAACATCGGCTGAAGCATTGTGTGCCTCATCAAAATCTTCTCCAAAAAGTTTGTTATGCAATTCCGAAAGATTCGGCCATTTGAATTTCCCCCCGCGTCCTCCCGGAAGGGCGCAGTAGTCCGTACTTTCTTCTTTTGTATCAATTTTTGGTAATTTCAGAAAGTTCGTTGCAACATTTTTCCTTAAAAATTCTGCCCCTGCAATGCTTACGTCAAATTCTACATTGTGCCCGGCCAGGTATCTGGTATTGGAAAGTGCCTTATTAAATTCTCCGAGGACCCATTCCAGATCATAGCCGTCTTTCAGTGCTTTTTCCGTGGATATCCCATGGATTTTCTCAGCGCTGTAGGGTATCTGATAATCTTCCGGTTTAACAATGTAATTCCTGACCTCGAGCAGTTTCCCTTTCTCGTCATGCAACTGCCATGCAATTTGTACCATTCGCGGCCAGTTTTCGAAGTCGGAAAGCGGCGCATTGTAGTTTTTCGGTAAACCGGTGGTTTCCGTATCAAATATTAAAAACATATTCCCGGAAAAATTATTTTTCTGTAAAGTTACAATACCCCTGATTAAAATCTATCTGCTGTTGATATTTATGGAAAACTATTAAATGGCTCTGTCATTCACCTTTGTTATTGCAGGAAATAAAAAAAGAGGGTGCCTAAAAAGGCTTTGTATTTCTTTGCGCCTGCTTTGAGTAACTTTGTTGTATAGCTATAATTGGCTGTTACACAGACCTTCGTCTGCTGAAGCAGACTACGGCCTGCAAAGGCAGAGAATCACAAAGAAGACACTGAGTTTCACGAAGTAAAAATATCCTCCGAAAGAATATTGCTCCCTACTTTTTGGGCACCCTCCGAAAACCTGTTTTAATTATATAAAGTTTAACCTTTCTTTACATTATAAAGATCATATTGCCTCGGTTTCTACAATCTTTGCAAGGATCTCACTATATGGAATTAACAAATACTTCTTGCCTTCCAGTTCAGTTTCAGTTCCCGTAAACTGTTTGAACAGCACCTTTTCCCCGACGGCTATTTCCGCATCGCTAATGGAAGCCAGTCCAACGACGGTTCCTACATCAGGCCTATCTTTCACGGAATCCGGAATGATGATCCCGCCTGCTGTTTTTTGTTCCTCTTTTTTTTCAGAAATATCAAGCAAAACATGCTGATTTACCGGTTGTAACTCTTTCATTGATCTTTGTATTAATTTGTCTTCAGTAATATCTCTTCAATTTGCCTTTTGAACATCTCTCTGGTTTGTTCAGGCGTCTGGGCAATACCTGCAGACATTACCGGTGTATCATTCTTTGGGATGAACAGGAACGAAGGGATGCTTTGTACACCAAATAATGCCGCCAACTCCTGCTCCCTCTGAACATCTACTTTGTATATCCTGATCTTCCCTTTATATTCCTGTGCCAGATCTTCCAGGATGGGTGAAGTTATCCTGCACGGCCTGCACCAGTCGGCATAAAAATCTATCAGCCCCGGGAGCTCTCCTTTATAGATCCATTCATTCGGATTACTTTCATAATCCATGATCTCGTCAAGGAACATCTGTTTTGTGAGCAATACGGGCCTGACAGTGGTTTCTATTTCTTCTTCCGGTGCACTCTTCCCGGTATTTGTCTGACTATTACATCCAAGTACAAGGAATGTTATAATCACTGAAACACTTAGTAATTTTTTCATTTGTATCTCTTTTTTATTTTACTTATTAATTCATGGCAAGCAACCTGTCAGGTTCCTTTAAATAATTTTCCAGTTCTTTTGAATCAGAAATGCTTTTCATTTTTATATTCATTTATCTATATATATGCATATTTTATGCCTTTTTCAACATTTTTCTTTGTTATCGTCTAAGTAGCTGATATTTAAATGTTTTTGTTATATGCCACATTGTCAGATCACCGAAATAAGCTGTCGGTAAAAACCATAATCTGTATTATTCACCCTTTTCTTTTGATGAAGAAAAAAATTATACCGGCTTTTTTTTTAATTAAGAACCAAATAGATTTAGTAATTCTAAATATTTATCTAAATTTGCAGGCTCAATTTTTACCGTGGTAAATACCACGGTATAAGTAGGTTTAATTAAATTACATTTTATGCCCGCAAAAATCAGATTAACAAGACAAGGTCGCAAGAAAAGACCGATCTACCACATTGTGGTAGCAGATAGCAGGGCGCCACGGGATGGTAAATTTATCGAAAGATTGGGTTTGTACGACCCTAGTACTAATCCTGCTACAATCGATCTAAATTTTGACAAAGCATTAGATTGGTTGCAAAAGGGCGCTCAACCTACTGACACCTGCAGAGCTATTCTGTCGTACAAAGGTGTATTAATGAAAAAACATTTACTGGAAGGTGTAAAAAAAGGTGCTTTTTCGGAAGAAGAAGCAAATACACGTTTTGATAAATGGCTACAGGAAAAAGAGGCAAAGATAAAGGCTAAAGCCGATAAGGTCAGGAAGGCCAAAGAAGCTGATGCTAAAAAACGCCTTGAAGAAGAAACAAAAGTAAAAGAAGCAAAGGCAGAGGAGTTAGCGAAGAAAAAAGAAGCTGCCGAAAAAGCATTGGAAGAAACCTCTTCGACTGGTGAGGAAGCAGTTGCTGAAGAAACCGCAACGTCTGAAGGAGAAGGTGTCCCGGCTGAAGAATCCGCAGAGGGACCGGCTGAAACGGAAGAACCCAAAGAAGCTGTAAAATCCGATGCAGAAGAACAGCCCTCCACAGAGGATAAGGCGCCGGCAGAAGAAGCAGCTCAGCCGGAGGAAACCAAGGCAGATGATAAAACTGAAGCTGAAGAACCGGCCGGAACCGATGAGAAACCGGAAGAACAGACTGCCGGGGAAGTGAAAGAAGAAAGCAAAGAGGTTTCCAAACAGGAAGAGGAAGAAACCAAGAAAGAAGATCAGACCGATGATGCTGCCGCTGAAAAACCGGAGAATGATCCTGCTGAAGAAGGAGATAAAAAAGAATAACTTCGCTGACAATTATTCTTTGTTAGTATAAACCTTATGATCGATCTGTCTGATTGTATATTGCTTGGTACAATCACTAAACTACATGGTGTACATGGCCGGGTAATTATCAGATTGAACAACATTGGGTTTGACAATATTCGAGAAATGGAATCGGTATTCATCGAAATCGATGGCCTGCCGGTTCCTTTTTTTATCTCGGAATATTCCGAAAAAGCACCGGGTTATCTGATCGTTGACTTTGAAGATATCGATAACGTAAACAAAGCCCGGGAGTTGACCGATGCAAAAGTATTCATCCCGGTAAAGAACATGAATTCCCTGCCACGTCAGTCATCCGACCTGAATCAGCTTATAGGTTACCAGGTAATTGACAAAAAACTCGGAACACTCGGCATGCTTGATGAAATTATCGACATTCAGCAGAATCCACTCTTTTCGGTTTTGCATGATAAAAAAGAAATTCTTGTTCCCACAGGCGATGAATTCATCCTGAATATCGATCATGAAAACAGAACAATACTTGTTGAAACGCCGAAAGGATTAATCGAATTATAACACCTTCAGGCAGTGCAGGCCTGTCTCCTTCCCGATATTAAACGAATTGAATCAAGATAGGCTTCTGAATTTTCATCTCTCCCTGATTGTAACCATCCTGCCCTTTTTTACGTATACAGGTAAGCTGCTGAACGAACGAACTAGCATTAGAAAAAAACCTGGCATCCGATATGAATTGTATGCCCTTTAAGCATTAATACCAACTTGGGCAATTTATAGCGATAGTTATCGCTAAATAAGGTATTGAATGAGAACCACAAAACTACTAACTATTTTTTTGCTCTCATTTTTGGTACCCACGAGTCAGGTTATTGGTCAATGTTCACTGATTACCAAAAATGGGAGTTCGCAGGACCCTAAGACGGTTTGTGCTCCTGTGGATTTTACCATGAACGTATGGTATAAATTCCTTATCCCTGTCGATACGACACTGGTTGAGATCATGTTTGTCTGGAATGACGGGGCCGGCACTACAACAACTGTTAGTGGCAACTGGAATCCGGCAGGTGATTCGGTCTGGGCGGAAGCAACTCATATTTATCCGCCCGACGATGAATGCGCCAAAACCGCCGATGCTTACCTGATATTTGATGGCGACATTTGCACCAGCAGCGGTCATCAGGAACAAACATTCAGCACATGGGGGACAGATGAAGAGAACAGCGGCGTCTTAAATACCGATCCT
>JASFVU010000047.1:0-10115 GCA_050049665.1 Bacteroidales bacterium
AAATACGATCATCCTTGCAGTATTCCCCGAATTATATGCCATTGTAGCTTTTGCTGCAACATTCCTGATCAACGGAGCTCTTTAAAAAAGCATATCGTTTATACAAAGTCCGGCTGAAATTGATTATTTTTCAACCGGATTTTTTATTTACAGCCATGGATTACGTATTGCTTGTATTATCTGTTATCGTTATTTTACTCGGATTTATAGGCTGTCTGCTACCGGTCTTACCCGGACCTCCTCTTAGCTTTGTGGGTATCGTGTTGGTCCATTTCAGTAAGTTTGCCGATTTTTCCGGGAGAGTATTGTTGTTCCTGGGACTCTTGGCACTGATCGTCCAGATCCTCGATTATGTCGTTCCTGTTTGGGGAACGAAACGTTTCGGTGGTTCAAAATACGGTACCTGGGGAAGTGTTATCGGATTGATCGTTGGAATTATCATACTTCCCATGATGGGACTGATTATCGGTCCGTTCGGGATCATTGGCATACTGGGCGGTCCCTTTGTCGGTGCATTGATCGGTGAAAAAATAGCCGGAAAAGATTCTGATACGGCCATGCGGGCTGCTTTCGGATCGTTTATAGGCTTTGTCACCGGAACATTTATGAAACTTGTCTGTTCTACCATAATCACCGTCTATTATGTGAAAGAAATAATTTAACGGGCAAATAGTAAAAAATGAAATACAGGATAATATATATCTCCCTTTTGCTTGGCTCTTTTTACGGAACTGCATTTTCACAGCCTGACTATTATTCTTTTACTTTAAAGAATTTCAAAAAAGCAGAAGTGTTTAATGAAACGATCGATCCTGCCAAAATTGACCTGGCAAGGTTAAATGCTGTTATATTTTACCTCTCAAACGAACAGAGGGTAAAAAAAAGGCTCAATGAACTGAACTATAATCCGAAACTGGAAGAGTCTGCAACATTGCATTCTGAAAATATGGTAAAAGATGACTTTTTCTCACATTATCATCCAAAATCCAAAGAGTTACGTGATCCGAATGACAGAGCAAGGTATGTCGGAGTCGAAAATCCCTATCTGGCGGAAAATATAGTCGAATCATTTGTCTTGCAATATACGGCAGGTGACGAGGTATATCCTGTTTCCAAAGGGGTTTTCAGCTATAAACCAAACGGGGATCCTATCCCTCCGCACACTTATCTTACTCTCGGAGAAGTGATGGTTGACAGATGGATGAAATCACCTAAACACAGGGATAATATGTTAGAAAAAAAGGCTGTGCAACTTGGTTGCGGAACAGCCTTTTACCTTAAAAAAGATTTTAATGATATGCCTGCCATTATCGCTACCCAGAACTTTCAGTTGTATGAACCGGTGAGAGTAAATAATTAACAGCATGCATAGCTTTGTCCAACGCTCACTCTTCCTGGACAAGAGCCGCGACACGAACTTTGTTCGTATGAGCTCTTAAAACTCTCAGATTACGGCCGGCAACAGTTTTGCCATCAAGAGTTTTAATTGCTTCCATAGCTTCTTTTTTGTTTGGCATATCCAGAAAACCGAATCCCTTGGATTTACCCGTTCTTTTGTCGCGAATGAGTTTAATTGCATCTACTTTCCCGATTACCTCGAATATTTTTCGTATTTCGTCTTCACCGAGAGAATAATTGATGTTGCCAATGTAAATTGTCATGGCTGTAAGTTTGAAATTAAAGTTATATACAAGTTAATAAATTAATTTCTCAATTAACAATTTTAATGAAAGAAATTGACTATCACTGTTTTAATTTCATACTAACCCAACGTCGCTACCATTACAGCCTTGATCGTATGTACCCTGTTTTCTGCTTCATCAAAGACAATCGAATGCGGGGATTCAAAAACTTCTTCCGTAACTTCTATGGCTTCCAGTCCGAACTTTTCATAAATTTCCTGTCCTACTTTTGTTTCCCGGTTATGAAAAGCAGGAAGGCAGTGCAGAAATTTCACGTCGGGATTTTTCGTCTGTTCAAGAACCTTTTGGTTTATCTGATAAGGTGATAAAAGTGATATTCTCTCTTCCCAGACACTTGCCGGTTCACCCATGGATACCCATACATCGGTATAAAGAAAATCTACCTCTTCTACAGCTTCTTCAATGTGTTCCGTCAGTGAAATTTTTGCACCGGTATCCCCTGCAATTTCCATACATTGCTTTACAAGCTGTTCATGAGGCAGGTATTTTTCAGGGGCTGCAGCCCTGAAATCCATGCCCAGTTTTGCTGCTCCGACCATCAATGAATTACCCATGTTATTTCTGGCATCTCCAAGGTAGCAGAATTTTATCTTTTCCAACGGCTTACTGCAGTATTCCTGCATTGTCAACAGATCGGCCAGGACCTGTGTCGGATGAAATTCATCCGTTAATCCGTTCCACACGGGAACTCCTGCATACTTTGCCAGAGTCTCCACCAGATCTTGTCCGTACCCCCTGTATTCGATGCCGTCGTACATCCTGCCAAGCACCCTGGCCGTATCTTTCATTGATTCTTTATGGCCTATCTGAGAACCTGCCGGACCAAGATAGGTGACATTTGCTCCCTGGTCATAAGCAGCAACTTCAAAAGCACAACGCGTTCTTGTTGAAGTCTTTTCAAAGATCAGTGCAATATTTTTCCCTTTCAGGTATTGCTGTTCCTTTTGTTGCTTTTTTGCAGCCTTAAGTGTAATCGATAAATCCAGGAGATACAGGATCTCCTCTTTGTTTAGATCAAGCAACTTCAAAAAGTGCTTATTTTTCAGATCAACTGACATAGTTATATTTTTAAGGTAATTTATACTATAATTCCCTGACCGAAATTACGGATAGTAAAAGAATCCAGGAATGATGAAAATCATGATTTTGTATATTTATTCCAGATTAATGTAAGAAAATACATACAACCATGCTTTCGTTGAACCGGTGAAATGATCACTTAATCGTTAATTAACAGCAATAAGTCAAATAATAATACAGAGGGTCAACTATGCTGTTTTTGCTTCGTATATTTACTCAAATTTTTAGGAAATGAAGCATGCTTTCTTACTTTTTTCATTGGTTGTTTTGTTGATTTCGTGCAGCGAAAAAAGAGACGAAGGAATTTATGATCAGGGGCGACTTGAATACAAAATCACCTACCTGAATGCCGCTGAGGATAATTATGATCCCTCCTTTTTGCCAAAGAAAATGGTACTTGATTTCAATCAGGATTTCAGTATCAACAACATTGATGGTTTCATGGGTTTTTTCAAACTCGGTAACATGACATCATTCCGAAACAACCGGGTAAAAACATACCTCAAGGTACTTGACCAAAATTATGCTTTTGTCGGCGGCAGAAATGAAATGATGTGCTGTTTTGATTGCATGGATGGAATGAAAATGGAAGAAGATACGACAACAGTTACAATAGCTGGGTTAAAATCAAAAAAAGTACATGTAAGCTTCAAAGACAGCAACGAATCTTTTGATATCTATTATACTCATGATATTAACCTGAACAAGCCGAATATAACAAATCCATACAAAGACGTAGACGGTGTATTAACAGAATTCCGTCTGGTAATGGGCCCCTATCTTATGCAATTCAGGGCTACGAAGTTCAATCCTGACTATGTACCGAAGGAACAAATGAAAATACCCGACAGGGCTACTCTGGTAAACAGACTTGAGATGGTCGCTATCCTGAACAGACTGATGATCCAGAACCAATGAAATTCCACAAGATTCACTCAGCCTTCCAATCTCCTGTTCTATGGATAAAATAAAACAGGTACGCTCATTCTGCTTTCTTTAATTCACCGACCTTCACTTCTTAATAACAGGCTGTTGCCGGCAATATGAATTACAGATATTTCATTTAATCCTTTCTAATCGAAACACAATCATATGACTGGCAAATAAACTGACAGAATGTCTATCTGTAACATCACCATATTGTTAAATAATATTTCCAATAATTTTATGTTTAGAATGTACGCTTATTAACTTTGAGTATCAAATGAAATTATAGCTTATCTATAGTGGCAAAAGCAAAGAAAAAAAAGTCATCTTCAAATAAGCAGGGAAAAAAGAGAAAGGCTTTCGGTCTTTTTCGTGATGAGCGATTTAAGATCCTGATGGCTTTTCTTTTCATTGCATTCGGATTATTACTGCTCATTTCGCAATTGTCCTATCTGTTTACCTGGAAGACCGATCAAAGTATCGGAGAAAATATTGATTGGACAAGTGCCGAGATCATTGTTGAAAACTGGGCAGGCAAAACAGGTGCCTACCTGGCTTATGTAACCATGTACAGGTGGTTTGGCCTAGCTTCATTTGCTTTTCCTTTCCTGCTCGTGCTATATGGACTCAGGCTAATAAAAATAAAATTCCTGCCTTTTGGCAAAACGTTATTGACAACACTTTTCATAACCATAGTGCTTTCCGTATGGCTCAGTTATTTCTCAGAATCGGCCGTGGTTTTTGGTTCAGGACCGGGGGGAAAACACGGACATTACATGAATCTCTATCTTACCAGCCTTCTTGGAAGAATAGGCGTTTTTATGCTACTTGCCCTGGCTTCTTTCGGGATCGTATTATTTGCTTATGAAAGATCCCTTTTTCATATAAAAACTTTTTTCAGCAGGTATTTCCCTTTTCTGAAGAAGCGTAAGGAAGCCGAAAACATACAACGGGAAACCGGTACTGATCAGTATGGATCGGATGAATCAGAAGATCCGTCATCTTTTGATGATGATCTGGTTTTTGAGACTGAATTTCCTCAAAAGGAAAGAAATGCGGATACTGAAAGTTTTTCCGTGAAATCTTCTCGTACAAACAGTGGTCCGGACGATCATGATGAAGATGATGTTCAACTTACCGTAGAAGAAAAAGAATATGAAGAAGAAGGCAACTTCGGTAGCCACCTTCCTCTGGAAGATTATGATCCCACGCTGGAGTTATCGGGTTATAAATTCCCGACACTGGATCTGCTGGAAAAACATGAGACAGGAAATTCCACGGTTACCAATGAAGAACTGATAAGCAACAAGAACAAGATCGTTGAAACACTGGGACATTACAAAATCCAGATTGACAAGATCAAAGCTACCATCGGACCGACTGTTACATTATATGAAATTGTCCCCGCTCCCGGCGTCAGGATCTCAAAGATCAAAAATCTTGAAGATGATATAGCTTTGAATCTGTCGGCCCTGGGAATAAGGATCATAGCCCCGATCCCCGGTAAGGGAACAATCGGCATAGAGGTGCCGAACCAGACACCGGAGATCGTATCCATGCGTTCTCTCATCAACTCAAAAAAATTCCAGGAATCGGATTATGATCTGGCCATAGCCATTGGTAAAACGATCTCAAATGAAACGTATGTTTTTGATCTGGCCAAAATGCCGCATCTTTTGGTTGCAGGTGCAACAGGCCAGGGAAAATCTGTCGGACTGAATGTAATAATCGCCTCCCTGCTTTATACAAAACATCCGGCGCAGTTAAAATTCGTACTCATTGATCCGAAAAAGGTAGAGCTCACACTTTATTCCAAAATTGAAAAACATTTTCTGGCAAAGATCCCGGATTCCGATGAAACCATCATAACCGACACACAAAAGGTCATTTACACGTTGAATTCATTAACCATTGAAATGGACCAGCGCTATGACCTGCTTAAAAAGGCCCAGGTCCGGAATATCAAAGAATACAATCGCAAGTTCATCAAAAGAAAACTAAACCCTGAGAACGGGCACCGGTATATGCCATATATAGTGGTTGTGGTGGATGAATTTGCTGACCTGATCATGACGGCAGGCAGGGAAGTGGAAACTCCGCTGGCACGCCTTGCCCAACTGGCACGGGCTATTGGCATTCATCTTGTTATCGCTACTCAAAGACCGACAACAAACATAATAACCGGTGTAATAAAAGCTAATTTTCCTGCAAGAATTGCTTTTCGTGTGACTTCCATGATCGATTCAAGAACGATCCTGGATACTCCCGGGGCCAATCAGCTTGTTGGCAGGGGGGATATGCTGTTTGCACCCGGAAGCGATCTGATCAGACTGCAATGCGGATTCATTGATATTCCCGAACTGGAAAAAATAACCGATTTCGTCGGCAGTCAGCAGGCATATCCTACACCGCTCTTCCTGCCCGAATATATTGATGAGAGTGCCGGTGACGGTATGCTGGATGTAGATCTTTCCAAACGGGACAGCCTGTTCAATGACGCAGCCAGGCTGGTAGTTGCCCATCAGCAGGGAAGTACTTCCTTAATACAGAGAAAATTCTCAATCGGATATAATCGTGCCGGCCGCATTATCGACCAGCTTGAAGCAGCCGGAATAGTAGGTCAGTTTGAAGGAAGCAAGGCTAGACAAGTCTTGTTTCCCGACGAATATGCTTTGGAACAATATTTGAACTCCCTGGAATAAACAATACAAACATTCATGAGATTAATTGCCATCATTTATCTACTCCTGTTATCGCTATGCTCCGTTCAGGCTCAGCAGGATCCTGAAGCAAAGAAGATCCTTGACCGGGTAGCTGAAAAAACAAAAGCACACAATACCATACAAACTGATTTTGAACTGGTCATTGAGAACAGACGCGATGATAAACTATCCAGAACCAAAGGGAAGATCAGGATCAAGGGGGATAAATATTACATGGAATCCATGGGGTCAAAGGTTTACTACGATGGTACAACGTTATGGACTTACCAGGAAGATATCAATGAAGTGGTAATTTCCCTTTCCGATCCTGATGACGATGACTTTGTGGAAGATCCGTCAAAGATATTTGAATTCTATAATCGTGATTTTAAATACCGTTTGCTGGGGGAAGTAAATTTAGATGAAGGATGGATGTATGAGATAGACCTTTTCCCTAAGAATCTTGATCAGCCGTATTCACGTTTTAAGGTGCTGGTCAGAAAAGATACGGAAGAATTATACCTGGTCACGGCTATCGGAAAGGATGGCATTGATTATACGGCCATGCTTACCAACACAATATACAACGAGCCCCTCGATGATGCCATGTTTACTTTCCATCCGGAAAAATACAGGAACATTGAGATCGTTGATCTTCGTTTTTAGTATTATTTAGGATAAGCGATTCTTGCATGATAGATATTCTTCAACTTAATCATAAAGACTTCTTTCACGGTCTTTATGTCTAAAAATGTTACCGGGGCATCCTCAAACTGTTTGTCTTTCAGCTGTTTTGCAATGATGTTTTCCACTAGATTGCTGATGGTTTCCTGGCTGTATTCCTGGATACTTCTTGAAGCAGCTTCAACAGCATCGGCCATCATCAGCACAGCCATCTCTTTCGAGAATGGTTTTGGTCCGGGGTAACTGAATTTATTTACATCTACTTCCTGTTCAGGGTATTTTTTTATATATGACTTATAAAAATATTGAACTGTAGTGGTCCCGTGATGTGTTCTGATAAAATCAATAATGGCATTCGGAAGGTTATTTTTCCGGGCCAGTTCCAGTCCTTTTTCAACATGGCCGATAATGATTTTTGCACTATCTTCAAATTCGAGGTTGTCGTGTGGATTGAATCCGGAAGTCTGGTTTTCAATAAAATAGATCGGGTCATGCATCTTACCGATGTCGTGATACAATGCCCCCGTACGGACCAGCAAAGGATTTCCTCCAATCCTGTAAATGGCTTCTTCCGATAAATTAGCCACCTGCAGTGAATGCTGAAATGTTCCGGGGGCCGTTTCTGCTAATTTTCTCAGAAGCGGCTGATTTGTATCCGAAAGTTCCATCAGAGTGGTATCAGACAAAAAGCCAAAAGTTTTTTCGAAAACAAAGATCAGCAGAAAAGAAATAAGGATCAGAACGCCATTCAATCCAAAATTGGCAAAATACTCAAGTTTGACATTGGTAAAACTCCCTTCATGAACTACGGACATTCCATAGTAGGCCATACAATACGTCACAACAACCAGCAATGCGGATACAAAAAACCGGGAACGCCTGTACAGATTCGTTAAACTGAAGATCGCAACAATGCCTGCAAGTATATTCAATACAATGAATTCGTAACTGTTTGGAGCTATAAATCCGATAATAAGCGTGGTAAGCACATGAACGAACACAGCCACCCTTTCATCAAAGAAAGTACGAAGTATGATAGGCAGAATAGTAAACGGAATGATGTAAAAACCAACCCTTTCCAATTTAGCAACCGTACTTGCCACAAAGATCATCAGAATGACCATAAATAATATAAAGGAGGTCTTTACCAGGTCGTGCAGCAACTCGCGTCTGAAATTATACAGGAAAACATAGATTAAAACCAGGGATAAAAGAACAAATATCAATTTACCTGACAGCACAAGAAATTTATTTACATTACCCTGCTGTTCATTAAAAGCAATCTTCAATGACTGCAAAACCTGAAACTTTTCCTGAGTTACGATCTCCCCTTCCGATATAATAAGTTCCCCCTGCTGTATCATTCCTTTTTTCCTGGAGACCGTTGCCAGCCTTTCGGATTTCTCCCGGTCCGAAGCATCGCTGTCATAAAATATATTCGGAGTAATGTATTTATCCAATGCGAACTGATTAAAAAATTCTTCGTAACGCGACACATTTCTTTGCTGTCCTGAGATTGTTTCTTCCTGCAATTTTGATCTGACAAACTCATAAGCAGATTTTAGAGTAAAGAATTCGGAAGCACTTTTTTCCTCGGCAATATTGCCTCGCATCAATACTATATAGGAAGATCTGTCAAATGATACGCTTTCTCCGGGGATCTCAATGATTCCTTTCATGTACACTTTTTCAAACAATTTGTATATGAGATCATCGTATTGATCCTGCAACTTTCGAAGTGAACTGTATCTTCCGCTTTCGAGGTAAGTTTTTTCATCCGGGATATTGAATTTTTGCAACGAATATTCAATCCACTCCTGCTGAAATCCTTCTTTAAATTTATTCAGTTGTTCGGCAAACTGATACGGATCAAATGTGAAATATAATTTCAGGTCTTTCAAAATCGAATCGATCTCAGCCTGGTATTCCTCGAGTGTTTTATAAATCGAAAATTTAAAGGGTGCCGTAAGATCCTCTTCTTTCCACGGACTTCCTTTCTGGAAATCGTAAGTGAATTTACGCTCTCTGGGCATCATATAAGCGATCAACAAAAATGCCAGTATAAATACAAGGATTGTCCCCAGATTTTTATAGTTATTCTTTATTTTGTTAAAGATGGATGACATATTTTTAAACGATTATGTCGATAAAAGTACCAAATTTTAAGTAAGCAAATGTCAGATTATGTGAATTATGTAGCGAATGTTGCAGTATCATGATAACATTAGTGTCATAATTATGTTTAATTTCATTAATATTGATTCGTCAAACACCCATATCCCATGAAAGTCGTATGTATTCATCCGCTTATTCCACTGCGTTCCCATCCTGATCACCGATCGGATCAGGTTAGTCAGTTATTGTTCGGAGAAACTGCGGATGTGAAGGACCAAAAAGGGGAATGGTCTGCGATAACCACCGATTTTGATGGCTATTCCGGCTGGGTGGAAAAAAGATCGCTCACTGCTGCCGATAGAAATGATAAAACCAGTAAAATCGTTTCAAGACCTCTGATAACCATATTTAAAGCCGAACAAACTATTTATATTCCCGCCGGTTCGGAAATTCCTCCGCCGGATATGGATGGGAGATTTGTTCTTGGCAATACCACTTTCTCCGTCCAGGACAATTTTCAAACAACTGAAACATCAGACAAGGCCAATCTGATAACCACTTCCAGGCTGTTCCTGAATGCACCTTACCTGTGGGGAGGACGTACTGTCTTTGGAATGGATTGTTCCGGCTTTGTGCAAATTGTATTTAAGATCAATCACATACCTGTTCCACGCGACACAAAGGATCAGGCTAAAAAAGGAACGGATGTGCCGGGTTTGCAGCATATACAACCAGGTGATCTTCTTTTTTTTCAAAACAAAGGTAAGGAGATATCACATGTCGGTATCTCTATCGGGCAGGGTAAGGTTATCCACGCTTCAACATCCGTAAGAATAGATTTCGTCGATAACAAAGGGATTTACAATGCGGAATTAAAAACGTATACCCATGAATTAGAGGGTAT
>JASFVU010000492.1:0-3212 GCA_050049665.1 Bacteroidales bacterium
AATCCGTTTTATCGATCAGAAGGAATTTTATGTTTCCGGGTCAGGATCGCGTAATATCCGGGTAGCATTGATAAATGTTCCGAAAGTCAGGGTTAAGATCACTAAAATTTATGAAAACAACATTATAGCTTATCTGAGAAACAACAGTTATTATTACGATTATTACTACGACTACGACTACGATTATTACTACAATTATAATGATCCGGGAAATCTGGGCGATGTGATTTATGAACAGGAACAGGAAACAGGTATACTTCCCAAAAAAGGATCGAACAGAATTTTAACCCTTGATTTTGAAGATAAACTGGCCGATAACAAAGGCATTTATGTACTTGAAATCAAATCGACAGAAGATTATTGGCTCAGGGCTTCGAAAATGATATCCATTTCCGATATCGGACTCATTGTTAAAAAGGGTAAAAACAGCATCACCGTATTTGCCAACTCAATAAAAACCGCCAAACCTATTGCAGGAGTTGACATTAAATTCATTGGAAAAAATAACCAGGTTACACAGACAGTGAAAACAAATGCTGAAGGTATGGCCGAGTATTCTTATGATGAGTTAAAAGCTCCGGGCTTTGAAACTTCTCTTGTTGCAGCACATTACGGGAACGATTACAATATGTTGCCGCTCAACAAAACCCGAATTAACACATCCAGGTTTGATGTTGGTGGTAAATATAGGAATCCTGCCGGATTTGAGGCATTTATTTATGGAGACAGGGATCTTTACAGGCCCGGGGAAACAGTGAATATATCCACTATTGTCAGGGACAATGAATGGAACACTCCCGGGACCATCCCCATGATCATGAAATTCATTGCACCAAACGGGAAGGTTTATAAAACAATTAAAAAAATACTGAATGAGTATGGATCGTTTGAGACGCAGATTGAGTTGCCTTCTTCAGCTCAGACAGGATCGTATGTGGCTAATGTGTTCACAAGCAACGAAGTGTTGATTGGGTCAAAGGTGATCAAGGTGGAAGAATTTATGCCCGACAGGATAAAAGTGGAGGTTAACCTGGATAAGAAGGAATACAAACCCGGCGAAAAGATTGTTGTAGATATTGAAGCTGTTAATTTCTTCGGGCCTCCTGCGGCAAACAGGAATTATGAAGTGGAACTTACCACAAGACAGTCGGGTTTCTACCCTAAAAAGAACAGGGGGTATAACTATTATATTGAAGGCACACATGGTTCTTTCAGGGATATTCTCAGGCAGGCTAAAACAGACAGTGAAGGAAGAGCAGTCGAAAAATTTGAAATTCCTAAGGAATATAAAAACATGGGATTGTTAAAAGCTGATTTGTTTAGCACTGTCTTTGATGAAACAGGCAGACCTGTCAACCGTCTTAACAGAACAACCATTTATACCCAGAATGTATTTTATGGTATAAGATGCGAAGACTACTATGTAAAAACAGGTGCTCCGGTGCAGTTCAAACTAATAGCCGTAGATAAAAATGGTAATGAACTTAGTGGTATTGATGCCCGGGTACAATTGGTCAGGCATGAATATAAAACAGTGCTTACACGTTCGGGAGGTTATTTCCGCTATAAATCCGAGAAAGTGGAAAAAGTTCTTCAGAAAAAGACTATGAAAATAAATGAAAAATCCACTATGTTTAGTTTTGTGCCTGATATATCAGGCAGGTATGAACTTCGTATTTCTGCTCCCGGAGTGAACTCGTTTGTTAGAAGTAATATCTATGCTTACGGATGGGGAAGTACCAGGTACAGTTCCTTCAAGGTTAACAATGAGGGCCAGATTGATATTGAACTGGATAAAGAATCGTATAATATCGGCGATAAAGCCAATGTGATTTTGAAAACGCCGTTCTCTGGTAAGGTACTTGTAACACTGGAAACCGACAGGGTGATAGATTATTTTTACATTGAAACCGATAAGCGGGCAGCTTCGTTTTCGCTTGATATTAAAGAAGAATATTTACCCGGAGTTTACATAGGAGCTACCTTGTTCAAGCCTCATGAAGAGTCGGATATACCGCTTACCGTCGCACATGGTTATGCACCGATGAAGGTGGATGATCCTGCCAATAAAATGCCGGTAAGCATTACTGCTGTTGAGAAATCCAGGTCCAATACAAAGCAGGTCATAAAAGTAAAATCGAAACCCAATAGTGCTTTGACCATTGCTGTTGTGGATGAAGGTATCCTGCAAGTGGCAGGCTATGCCACTCCTGATCCTTATGGTTATTTTTACCAGCGAAGGGCACTTGAGGTTAGCTCCTGCAACGTATATCCTTATTTATTTCCGGAGGTTGGTATGATACGCAGTCATACAGGAGGTGATGGCGGTGAAATGGAAAAACGGCTGAATCCGTTGCAGAACAACCGTGTTAAGCTGGTATCTTTCTGGAGTGGTATTATCAGAACAAATTCACGTGGAGAAGCTGAATACGAAATTGATATTCCTCAGTTTTCCGGCGACCTGAGAGTTATGGCCGTAGCTTATAACGGCAAAGTTTTTGGTTCCGGCCAGAAGAACATTAAAGTCGCAGACCCGCTGGTAATCAGCGTTGCTTTACCCAGGTTTTTAAGTCCGGGCGATAAAGTAAATGTACCGGTGATACTTACCAATACCACAGATAAGCAGGCCAGATGCAAAACCACATTAAAACTGAGCGGACCGGTAAATGGAGTTGGTCAATCGTCAGAAATTGTTTCGATTTCTCCAAATACCGAAGCTGAGGTTTTATATAAGATTGAGGCACGGGCAGAGATAGGAGAATCAAGTGTTACCATTGAGGCAAATACGCTGGGAGAAAAATTTGTTAATAGAACTGATATTACAGTAAGACCGGCATCGCCGTTGCAAAAACGAACCGGGAGTGGTTGGGTAAATGCCGGAAAAACAACTTCGATCAAGATCAACACCGGTGACTTTATTGAGTCCAGTGTAGATGGTTACCTGCTTATAAGTAAAAATCCTATGGTTCAGTACTCTCAAAGTCTTGATTACCTTGTTCGCTATCCTTATGGATGTGTGGAACAAATCGTATCGAGTGCTTTCCCTCAACTTTATTTTGGTGATTTGGCTGGCACGGTTTTTTCTGAAGAGAGGGCTCTGAAAGATGCAGTTGGCAATGTTCAGAAAGCGCTGGACAGAATTAAGCTTATGCAGCTTTATAATGGTGGCCTTACTTATTGGCCGGGGCATGGAACAGAAACATGGTGGGGGT
>JASFVU010000493.1:0-3206 GCA_050049665.1 Bacteroidales bacterium
GAGATGAAATCGGTGACCGGATCATAAAAATACCGGAGTTTGAGTATCCCGAGGATGTTTTCTCTACACTGGATTTTAAGAAATTCGTAATTCAAAAGAGGGAAGGGATTACGGAAAAAAATTCTGAATACATCATTGAAAATGATCTGTCAAGGACGGTTCTCGCTTCACAGTTTATCAATTATTGTGAAAATAAGAATTTATCTCTGAGGGATTTTGATGATGATACAAGAAAAAATATTAAATTGCTGATCAATAAAATAGAAAAAAACCTGACATGAGATAACAACCAGCAAAAGCCCTTGATCGTTTATGCCATTTACCCTGAAACTAACCCGTAAATCATTTCCTTATCCTTTATTTTATTCAGTCATGTTTTTTCTGATTCTGCCGCAGGCATATGGTCAGAAAACAGATAAATATTTCGATAAGGCCGATCGGTTTTATCAGGAAGAGAAATACGATAAGGCTGTAAAATTTTACGGCAAAATTGTCGGATCGGCTGATTACAACGAAAAGGCTTATTTACAGTGTGCACGTTGTTATGAAAAAATTCAGGAATACGATAAGGCCGATAAATTGTATTCCCAGGTCTTTGTCAAATCGAAATCCGTTGATCCTGAAGTATTTCTTGAATATGGAACTCTTCTCATGAAGCTCGGCCGGAACGGAGAGGCAAGAAGTTATTTTATGAGTTATAATAACCTCATGGAAAAAAACGATTTGAGGGTGATAAGAAACATCATGAGCATAGAAGACGTTGATAAATATTACAAGGATTCTTCATTTATATCAATTGAGCTGCTCCCCTGCAGTTCAGGATCAGAAGATTATAATCCGAAGATCTATAATGACAATTTGTATTTTGAGTCCGGCAGAGATTATTCTTCTTCCGAACCTCTTTTGCGGGACATTTACCTTTGTTCCACTTCAGGGAAGTCGGCTGACAAACCGAAAAAAATATCCGGTTCGCACGGAGGTAAACATGAACTAAAAGGTTTTGCAGTTGCCCGCTCAACAGGAGAGATTTTAAGGTCTGTGAAAGAAAGAACGCCGGCGGGTGACAGGTATGTGTTAAAACGCTCATTCATTTCGGATGATGGCGTACGATTTTCGCGGGAAGAGACTGTTTCTGTTGAATCGTTCGGAGAAAATATCTTTTTCCCGACCGTTAATCATACAGGAGAGATACTTGTCTTTGCTTCCGATGCTAAAAACGGAAAGGGAGGTACCGACCTTTATATTTCTTACCGGAATGCTTATGGTTATGGAAAACCTGTTCTGCTGGAAGGATTTGTCAATACGGCAGGCAATGAGAACTATCCTTGTTTGTTGAATGACTCGATTCTTTTTTTTGCATCCGATGGACACGGTGGTCTCGGAGGCTATGATATCTATTATGCTGATCTGACCAGACCGTATTCCATACCGGCAAATATTGGCTTTCCGATTAATTCACAATACGACGATTACGGATTATCCCTGTCAACTGATCACGCGGTCGGCTATTTTGCGTCAAATCGTGCAGAAGAAAGGACCAGGACGGACCTTTATCGCCTTGAACTGATAAAAGTACGTGCTACAGGTGTGGTTACGGACCAGACAAATGGAAATAATCTTAAAAATGTTGCCGTATCTTATTTCCGTCCCGGTGAACAGACATCCGAAATTACCCTTGCCGATAACGGAAAGTTTAGCCTGATCGGACGGCCCGGTGGAGAATATTATTTAACCGTGTCCAAAGAGGGATATGAAACGGAAGAATTCTATGTTTCCACTTCAGATGCCTCTCCGGCAGGATTGTATGAAGTAAATATCGGTAAATTTCCCGTGTTGAAGATCAGCGGGGATTCATTGCTTCAACCTGTTAAAACAGTTGAACCTGTCGTAGAGGAAACATTGTTTGTTGAGGAGACTATCAAAGATACATTGCCTCCAGAACCAGAACCTGAGCCGGAAGCCGAAGCCGGGCCTGCTACCGGTACCGTTTTCAGATTACAGATCGCTGCAAGCAGAATCCCTCTCGATGAACCGTTCCTCAGAAAAATATACAAAGGCCCGCGGGATATTTTTATGTTCCGGGAAGAGGGTTGGTATAAGTACGCCATTGGCGATTTTTCTTCCTATTATAAGGCCAATGCCGTGAGAAAACAATGCGGTGTAAAAGGCGCATTCATTGCTGCCTATGAAGACAATTCCAAGTTAGAGCTTATGACTGCCATCCGGGAAGTACATGCAATTCCGGCTGAGCTTCGCAGCAGGTCAGCTGAAGTATCCGGAACACAGAACATTGTAAATAATACGACAATTTACTTTCCGTTTGACCGGTATATGCCGGTTCGGGATGAACTAAGCAAACTTGATGCACTTTTGAAGACATTGACTGAGAACGAAAGTTACCAGGTTGAAATTGACGGACATACGGATATACAGGGCAGTAAGGATTATAACTACGGATTGGCTGCCGAGAGGGCCGGATACATCAGGGAATACCTTGTGGGCAAAGGAATAAACCGGAACAGAATACGGATCCTGAGTTTTGGAGAGAAAAAACCAAGTCAGTTTTGCCCTGATAACTGCACTTCTGCAATACATGAAAAAAACAGAAGAGTGGAAGTTTATATATTAAATAATTGATTATCAATTTGTTAATAAATTTCCAGGAAAATTGTCCGAAATGAGTTAATATTTTTTTTTGACGAACGCTTGTTTTTCTTTGACGAATGACTATATTTGTTATGAAAATTAAATGAAAATATCATGATTCTATTAGCTGTTATAATTCCGTTCGTGTCGGTTCTTTTTGTAGGATATCTTGTGTATTCGGCTCCGGAAGTAGCAAACGACTAATAGGTATAAAATATTTTTCCTGCATCGGGCGATGAATATATTCATCGCCTTTTTTGTTTCTTTTAACCGGTATCAACAATCAAAAAACGGGATATTTTCTGTCGGACAGGAGATTTTACAGCAATCGAATTGCTTGTTTGTGTGATGAAACTCTATTTTTCTTTGACGAATGGTTGTTTTTCTTTGACGAATGACTATATTTGTATACGGATTAATAATTATCTGATCATGTGGTTTTTGATTTTAGGAATTCCTTTCATTTCATTATTAGTAGTCGGATACTTTGTGTTTGAAGCACCTGAAGTATCCAACGATCTCACAGAATTATAAAAATTTCAGGTTTTTTACTTTTTTTT
>JASFVU010000049.1:0-10106 GCA_050049665.1 Bacteroidales bacterium
CATCAAATATGCCATGTCTTCTATTTACACAGATTTAAAAGGATGTCAGTAATGAACTAAAACGGGAAGGGATTATGTTTTAGTAAAGATCAAATTTTAAATCTTTATAATTTCTATAAAGGTATGTATATTTTATTCTTAATTTCCATTTTATAAACGATTTATTAAGAAATAAATCCGTTATTATAAGATTATATTAAACATACTTTAATTGTATCGGCTTTTTAACCAGAATTGTCCTGCCACTTATTTATTCATAATATTGTGAATTCTGCTTAGGATGCGTGGAATTGACCGGGATCATGAATAAATGTCTGATTTTTTGATCCTGGTTGTTTGTTTTCTCTTCTTCTTTGCAGAATGATTGCTTCGGCTTGTATTTGCGTGCGGCTTTGAGGGTTGCACAACAACTGTACGGCCGTTAAAGTTGATATTTTGCATAGCTTTTAACAGACCCGTCCCGCTATTATTGTCAACCTCAAAAAATGAGAATTTTTTCATGACATCAATCTTTCCTATTGCCACTCGTCTTCCCCGGCTGTTTTTATTGATCATTGAAATGATACTGCCTGCATCAACTCCATCCCTGGACCCCAGGTTAATAAAGAATCTTGAATAACCATTATCACGGTTTCTCTTTTCTCTGAAGTCCGGTCTCGCGATCTCTGCACTTACATTCAGGTCGGGAGCATTGTTATAGTATGAAAGGAACCGGTTGAACTCTTCTGAGATAAAGTGTTTAATGAGCTCTTCGCGGCTGAGCCATGCTAATTTTTTATTGATCACAGGCAGAAAGGGTTCGATATTTTTATCTACAACGGCATTTTCGATCCTGTCAACCAGGTTAAACAGCTGTTTTTCGCACACTTCCTTTCCGCCCGGAACACTTTTACGTTCAAATTTTTTATGTGTCATTCGTTCCAGTTCCCGGATCTTTCCATTTTCGCGCGTATGCAGGATAGAAACAGAGACACCGCTTTTTCCGGCTCTTCCCGTTCGTCCACTGCGGTGAACATATACCTCGAGGTCATCGGGCAGATTGTAATTGATGATGTGTGTAAGGTTATTCACATCAAGTCCGCGTGCGGCAACATCAGTAGCTACAAGAAGTTGCAGGTTCTTTAACCTGAAGCGTTCCATGGCATAATCACGCTGTGGTTGTGATAAATCACCATGCAGAGAATCTGCATTGTATCCGTCATGCATAAGTTTTTTCGCTACTTCTTTTGTTTCCTGTCTTGTCCGACAGAAAATAATGCCGTAAACGGACGGATTTACATCCACAATCCTTTTTAGTGCCAGGTAACGGTCCCGCGAATGTACCATGTAGTATTCATGCCGGACATTTTCCGCACCTGCATTTCG
Organism: Bacteroidales bacterium; assembly: GCA_050049665.1. Lineage (GTDB taxonomy): Bacteria > Bacteroidota > Bacteroidia > Bacteroidales > UBA10428 > UBA10428. The sequence goes on from JASFVU010000049.1 coordinate 1,366, forward strand.
TTTTCCTATCGCGATTTCTTCCGGATCGGTCATGTATCTGGCAGCGATTTCCGCAACTTCTTTACGCATGGTGGCAGAAAACAGCAATGTCTGTCTTTTTTCCGGTGTTTCAGCAAGAATGGCATCGAGATCATTTTTAAACCCCATGTTCAGCATTTCATCTGCCTCGTCAAGGACAAGCCACCGAATTCCTGAAAGTTTCAGAACCTTTCTGCGTATAAGATCCAGAATTCTGCCTGGTGTTCCCACAACTGCATGACAACCTTTTTTCAGGGCAGTGATCTGTGCATCGATACTTGCTCCTCCATAAACCGGAACCACCCTGAAATTTTTTATTTTTAATGAAAAATTGGTCAGATCCTTCGTGATCTGGATACATAATTCTCTGGTTGGGCAAAGTACTAATGACTGAACTTGTTTGTTTTCCGTATCGGTCAGGTGAATAACAGGCAACCCGAAAGCTGCCGTTTTTCCCGTACCTGTTTGTGCCAGCGCTACCAGATCACCGGTCGATTGAAGCAAAACCGGAAGAGTCTTTGCCTGGATCGGGGTAGGGGTAACAAACCCCAATTCAGCAATAGCATTTAAAATTTCAGGTCTTAGACCCGATTCCGTAAAATTTATCATGATTTCTCCTTTCCTGATCCTCATTAAAACCAGCCAGGAAGGAGATTTTACCGCGGACCTGTTAAATTATTCCAATTTTATAAGGCCGCAAAGGTAGTATTATTTCCTTAGCATTTACTGTGTTATCGATTTTATTACAGGGAGAATTCTATGCGATTCGCCTTTACCCCGATTCACAGTTGGGTTATGTATGTTTTCCAGGCAGTAAAAACCTGATCTCCGTCCCTTTCCCTGGTTTGCTGTCAATGAACAGGCGTCCTCCGTTTCGGGAAATGAAATCCTTTATAAGCATCAATCCAAGTCCTGTCCCTTTTTCTTCTTTTGTCCCCGGACTGGAAGCAATTTGTTTGGACTGAAGCAGGTTCTTAATAATTTCCTGGCTCATACCTGTCCCGGAATCCGAAATGCTAAGTTCAATATCCTTGTCGGTTTTTTTTGCCGATAAAGTAACGAATCCGCATTCGGGTGTGAATTTGATCGCATTACTGATCGCATTATTAATGGCTACGGTCAGCGTAAATTCATCGGCATACACAGTAATGTCATCGGGAACATCGTTTGAAATGGAGATCTTCTTTTGTTTCGCATTTCCGCTATACGATGCAATGCTCCTGACGATCATCGTATTCAGGCCCAGGTTCTTGGGGAATAGCTCTATTTTTCCGCTTTGCGAACGGGCCCATGTTAACAGATTATCCAGCAGGCCGTAAATAATTTTCGATGTATCATTTAATTGTTTAATGATCCTCAGGCGTTTGTCATTGTCCATTGTGTCGTATTTCCTGACCAGCAGATCCGTAAATCCGAGGATCACATTGAAAGGATTTTTTAAGTCGTGAGCAATAATGGAGAAATACTTGTCTTTTGTTTGGTTCGATTCCTCAAGTTCCTTATTTAATTTATTGATGGCTGTGATCCTGTCTTTTAACTCTTTTGTCATGTTATTAAACGAGTCGGCAAGCAATTGCAGTTCTCCCTTTGTATCCAGTTTTACCCTGGTTTCCAGGTTTCCTTTTCCGATCTCTTTCGTACCGTAGATAAGCTTATGTAAGGGCCCTGAAATTGATTTTGCAATGAATAATCCGATTGCGATGGATAACAGTATGCTTAAAACGGTCAAATAAATTCCTAGTTTCATTGACTGTTCAACTTTGACATTCAATTGCCGGATGGCCCAGGCCACTTCTTTTTCGGCTTCCTCTACAATTCCGGATATAGTATTCTGCATCTCCCTTGACATTGGTTCTGCATGGTCCTCGAAGAACTCATCGGCTTCTTCGATCTCATTTTTATCAAGGAGTTTAAAAATTTCCTGAATATCCGAAGTAAAAGCGGTGGCCAGTGCATTCATTGAATCGATCATGGCAATTTCTTCCAGTTCGTCTTCCTGATCTTCTTCTGTTTCAGCAAGTGAATAGCCGATCAGGATAGCCTCACGCATCATCTGAATCGTTTCCAGTAATTCAGGAGAAAGGGTATTGATCAATTTTCCGGCCCGCATTATTTCGTCTTTCCGTTCACCGTGTTCTATTTCCAGGAACAACTCCCTGACGTTGGATTTTATCCTTTGGATCAGAAAAGCGACTTTATTCGATTGGGTTAATTCAACCCGTTTTGACCGCTCGAGGTTTTCCACTTCATCTATGATCCGGATATTGTTCATCAATGCACTGCTGTCGACGATGATCATGATAACAATCACCGAGATAAACCCCAATATTATTTTTTGCCAGATTTTCATTGTCTATTCAGGTAACAACATTTTATTAACCACTTCCATTAATCATAATCCCCAGCCGGATTAAACTCAAATGTTAACAAGGCCATGACCCTGAAATTATCCGACTGTTCGTTCAGTCCGACAGGCACACCTATGCCTGCTTCCCATCCGTCAGGTAAATTGAAGATGATCCCGGGAGTCAGGTAAAGCTGACTTTCATCGCCATCACTTAAGTTATCGCTTTGCCAGGTTGATTCGGCAGTAAATATCAGATTGCCTAAGGGAATGAATACCCCCCCGCTGATGGTCATTTCATTTCCCTCTTCTTCTCCGTCATCCTGATCATCATTGGTGCTGCTGTTGGCAAACTCAATCCCTGCCCGGGCAAATAGCTGTGCATGGCTGAGCGAAGGCAGGTCGAATGCGGCCAGAATAAAAGGTCCGTATTTCAGGGTACCCTCGCCAAGTCCTTTATCTTCGTCACCCAGGGGAATACCGACTTCAAAACCGGCCGCAGTATGAAAATTTGTGTTGCCTATATTCATAAAGCTATACCGTGTCCCGATCTCAATATCACCTGTTCCGCTGACAGTCGGCTCGGGATCGAAAAATCGTTTTTGAAAAACATTCCATTCAAATTCGACCTGCCACCTGTCGGTTAATCCGTATTCGGCCAGAAAGAGGAATTGCAAATGGTCATAGTCACCGGATTTCTGAAATTCAGGAATAAGCGTTAACTGAACTTCATTCTTTTCCTGCGGATAAACCAGCTCGGTTTGAAAAACATCCTGCAATGGCTGTACATAGCCTTTTGTTTTATCCAACTGCGCAAATATGCCTGTTGAAAGAAATAATGCCGTACATACAGGAAGGATTGAATTTCTATAAACTCTGATACTTTTCAAGATCTGAGCGACTGAATTATTCCCTATACTTAAATATACGAAAATTAAAGATGATTAACACTGATTTTTGTTTTGGTTTTTTTATTCAGAAATAGAAATTATTTTATCGGGAATATGAAATGTCGTGCAACAAGTCAGATTACATCGCAGGAAAAGAAATAATTAGTATCTTACAGTATAAAACAGACAAATCAAAACGTCAAATCAGGGTTGGTCTTCCAACCCGTACTGTGATTCTTAATGAATTGTAATTATATAGTCTATGAATACTCTGGAAAAAATAGAATGGACTTCTAAATTCTCTATTGGTAATTCTAAGATCGATGATGATCATAAAAAGTTAATATCCATTTACAATGACCTGGTTGATCTTATCGAATTCCAAAAAAATCGTGAAGAATTTGCTAAGATCCTTACGGAAATGACGGATTATAGTCTGATCCATTTTAAGAAAGAAGAGGAATACATAGAGAAATTATTATATCCAAAGCTAAAGGAGCACATAAATTATCATAAAGACTATATTTATAAGGTTGCTATGTACAATATTAACTTATTGAGTGCTGATCCGACTTCCCCGGAGGAGATAATCCGTTTTTTAAAAAAATGGTGGATAAATCATATATTGAGTGCTGATTTGGATTACGAGAGTTTTAAGAAAGAAACAAAGTCGGATGCCGAGTATTAATAATACGGAGAATTTGCCTGATTCGCGTTTACAGGATGATATGTTTGCTAGCCAAAAACATTCTTTTGGTATGAATGGTTTCTTTTAATCTGTTTTTCTTCTGATTTGTAGTGATCCTCAAGTACTAAGTTAGCAATATTTTATTGGTAGCCATCTGAGAAAAATAGTGTTGCAATTCAAATTAAGGATAATTCCATATTTACGTTGCATCGTTCGGAGGGATTGCGGTAAGGTGCTTTGATCTTTTGAGCGCATCGGTTTTTCCTGAAATTCCAGCTGCAAAGATCAAATATAGTCATCGGCATCGGTTTTTCCCGTAAAAGGTTCCACGGCGCGCTGAAATATTCCATGTACGTATGCTATGGCCATGCCGTAATTGGAAACGGGTATCTGTTTTCTTTTGGCCGCGCTGATCCTGTTGATCAGTTGCCGGTGAGTGATCATACATCCCCCGCACTGGATCACCAGTGCATAGTCTTCAACCGGCCGCGGGAGTTTATCCAGTCCGGCAACGGTATCATAGGTTATCTTTTTACCGGTAAAGCCGGAGATCCACCTGGGGATCTTCACCCTGCCAATATCATCACAGGAAACCCGATGAGAACAGGATTCCAGGAGAAGCACGCGGTCGCCGTCTTTCAGTTCTCCTATTTTCGGTGTTCCTTCCAGGTAAGCCTGAAAATCTCCTTTTTGCCTGGCAAGTACGATGCTGAAACTGGTAAGTGGCACATCTCCGGGGACGGAAGCATCGGCTTTCAGAAAGACCTGGCTGTCGGTAATCGCCAGGTCCGGCTTTATCCCTGTGTTTCGCAGAAATGAGTCAACTTCCCTTTCTTTCAGCACAATGGCCATGCAATCGTTATCCAGTACATCGCGTATTACCTGTTGCTGAGGCAATATCAGTCTTCCTTCGGGAGCTTCCGCATCAATGGGTGTGATGAGCAGCACGATATCACCCGCTTTTACCAGGTCACCAATAAGTCCCTGCTTCTTATAGGCCGAAGGTGGCAGTGTTCGCCTGATCTCTTTTATCAGTCCGGGATTGTATTGTTCGGGATACAGGGAGGAATAGCTGATAAGCGACTGTCCGTAATCTTTTTTTATTTTGTTTTTTATCTTATCCCCGGCAGGGGCAAGGTCATCTTTGTTATGAACGATTAAAAAAGGAAGGTCGTTGGCTGCAAAGGTATTGGCCAGTTGTTCTTCTTCTTTTTCAAACACATTTTCCGTGATCAGGAGCAGCGCCATGTCCACATGGTCGATCACCGTCCTGGTTTTATCCGTACGCAGTTTTCCCAGATCGCCGGTATCGTCGATGCCTGCGGTATCGATCGCAACAACCGGACCTATGCCGGCAATTTCAATGCTTTTCCTGACAGGGTCGGTAGTCGTTCCGGCAACATCCGAGACAATGGCAACCTGCTGTCCTGTCAGGGCATTGATCAGCGAGCTCTTTCCGTTGTTCCTTCTTCCGAAGATGCCGATATGCGGTTTTGCTTCTCTGCCTTTTCCCATAATTTACTCCATATCTTTCAGCCGGTAACCTCCCTGTACGATCTTTTCGGGCTGCAGCGCCTCTTTCAGTTTTGATTCAGGCAGGATGTTCAGCTTTTCATTGGCACGGATGATATCCGTGTTGTGCTTTTTCATGTATTCTGCAAGTTCCGAAGCTTTGTTATAACCCACATAGGGTAGTAATACGGTTGCAATGACCGGACTTTTCATGACCCGTTTTTCCGAAGCTCCGGCATGTACCTTCAGTCCTGAGAACAGGTTATCCGTTAAACTGGTGTTGCAGGCTTTCAGCAATGTAAGGCTTTCGATCAGGGCAATGCCTGTTACAGGAATATAAGCGTTCAGTTCGAGGCATCCCTGCGCCGAAAGGCCGGTAATAAGCATATCATTTGAATAGATACGGTGAGCGGAGCTTATGACGAATTCCGGGATCACCGGGTTGACCTTTCCGGGCATGATGGAACTGCCTGCCTGTAGCTGAGGTATCTCAACATCGTCCCCGTGCAGGTCGGATGAAAGCGAACGGACATCACCGGAAATTTTTTCCAGGTTCACTGCATGTGCTTTCAGTATGCCGTGCACTTCGACAAAAGGATCAAGGTTAGAGGTCGCATCGGACAGGTTTTCTCCTCTTGTAACCGGCAGACCGGTTATGTCTTGCAGCACGGACACGACTTCACTGACAAAGAATACGGGCACGGTCACCGATGTTCCGATGGCGCTGCCACCCAGATTCACCACTTTGATGCGTTCCAGGCATTTCGAGATCCGCCACCAGTCTCTTGACAAAGCATCACAGTAAGCACTGAACAGCCGTCCGAAAGTGGTGGGAACGGCTTCCTGCATTTGAGTATATCCCAGTCTGAGGACATTCCGGTACTGTTTCTCAAGGTTTTCGGTCTGGCTCCTGAGTCTGTTGATATTTTCTTCCAGTTCCGGTAAAAGTCGCATGACTGCAATGCGGAGTGCTGTGGGTATCACATCGTTGGTCGATTGGAAAATGTTCGCATGTTCAATGGGATCGAGAAACCGGTATTCACCGGGTTTGTGACCGAGTTTTATCAGCGAAAGGTTGGCAATGATCTCATTTGCGTTCATGTTAATGCTTGTTCCTGCCCCTCCTGAAATGCCGGGTACGATGAACTGATCAAAATGATCGCCCCGCTCACATTCTCCGGCACTTTCGATCATTGCATCCAGGATCTCACCGGGAATGGTCCTGATATTCAGCTTATCCAGATCGTATTTTGCAGCGGCTTTTGAGAAGAATTGTTGTGCAGCCAGGTAACAGGCCTTTTTCACTGTGGCTATTGCTCTGAACCATGCCTGGGGAAAAGGCGTATTGTCGGGAAAGTTTTCTTTTGCCCGGAGGGAATGGATGCCATAAAGTGCATTGGCAGGCAACTCCTTTGTTCCCAGGAAGTCTTTCTCAATTCGCATAAGTCTTTGGATCTGACCGGCAAAATTAAGAAATTACCGGATTATATGAATGAATGGTTTGAAATAGCAATTAATAAGAGGATCTGTGTATCATTCACCTCGTTTTCTTTTCCGGAGGAATTGCTGAGATCAGCACAAATGAAAAGATATGGTTTTTCTTGTGCTGTTAACATATTAATGTGCTTTGAACTTCTTTATCACACATAAATATTATATTTGCAGCGTAAATTAGTTAAACCTGCTAAATTTTGTAATATGAAATCTGTTGTCAAAATCCTGACCATATCACTTACCGTGCTGACCCTTGTGCTGACATGTAAACCATCATCACAGCGTTCCGGTGATGAAGCATCCGGAAAAGACCTTATTGAAAAGGAAGATATTGAGCAAAGTCTGAAAAAGGTGGCCTATCCTTTGCCGCAGCCATTCGAAGTATATGCCATGCTGGAAGAGATCGGGGCAACCTATCTCGGCAAGATACTGAACCCGGTTGAGAATACGGAGAACTATTTTACGCAAAGGGATAAGGCGATCAACATCGGAGTATATGCGGCAGATCTGGGTTATGCCGTCACTTACGATAACCAGGAAGATGTGAAAGTGTATTCCAGGGCATTGAAATCGTTGATTGATGATCTTGGGGTCAGGATTGATTATTCGAAAATACAAACCAAAAAATCACAACAGGAAGTGATCGATAAAGATTCGCTCGTGGCTTATATCAGCGATGTATTTTATGATACCTATACCTTCCTGTACAAAGAGAATACTCCTTCACTGGCCGGCTTAATGGCAGCAGGAGCATGGACCGAAGGTGTTTACATTGCCACACACATTTCAGATGATACTTACAACAATACCGAGATCGTAAAAATTATCCATGAGCAGGGCCAGTCGCTTGACGAGCTGATCTCACTGCTCAGCAATTTCGAGGACGATGAAAGGGTAGGCAACCTGATTAAGTCATACAACAAGCTCAGCGAATTATATCAGGAAGCAGGTGATGCCCTGACCGAAGAACAACTGAAATCCATAACCTCTGTGATCGAAACCATAAGGGAAAGCATTATTTCCTAAAGGCGAATAATATTCCGTATATAGCCCTGTCTTCAGATAGGGCTATTGTTTTATAACATCAGATCATGAACGAATCGGTACTTCAGGCTCTCATGCGTTTGTTTGCCATGGTGGCCAATGTGAATGAAGAAGGTCTTGCCCGGAATGAACGGGATGTGGTGGCTGAGTACCTTCAGCGCCAGTTCAGCAACGAGCTGGTGAATAAATACCTGAATTTTTTTGACATCTGTGTTGCGGAATACCACCGGGAACAAAGATCACAGCTTGAAGTTGAGCTTGACAAAGCCGGAAGTGAACGTTCAAATACGATCGAATCCCTTTGCGAGAAGCTGAATGCTGAAATGGAACAGCCTCAGAAAATGCTTGTGCTTCTCTACCTGCTTGATTTTATTCACAGCGATGCAGTGATCTCAAAAGAGGAATTTGAATTTGTCGGCATTGTAGCGGATAACCTGAAAATACCACGGGAGGAATTCGAAGATGCTGCTTCATTCAGCTTTGATGAGATTGAAAAAGTTCATGGCGTTGCCAATCTGTTGTTTATTGACAGCGGTCCGGCTCCGAAAAACAAAAAGATCAAACACCTGACTATCGAAAAAATTGAAGGCAGGATAAAGGTATTGCGTATCAACAGTACCAATACCTATGTGATTCGGTATGACGGCCCTATGGACCTTTTATTGAACGGTCACAGCATACGTCCTGACCGCACCTATATCTGGGCCCTTGGTTCGGTAATTAAAAATCCGCGTTTTGGTTCCGTTTACTA
>JASFVU010000494.1:0-3199 GCA_050049665.1 Bacteroidales bacterium
ATCGAAGCGCTTTTCCCGTCCTTGTTCCAGGCTCCTTCGGTCTGGAATGCAGAGGCGGCAGCTCCCCAAACAAAATCTTTGCCGAATTCATCTCTTTCTAACGTATCAGGTTTTACCTGCCTATCCCCAAAATCCGATTTTGTCATTTAAAATTATCTGTGTTTGAACTGAACCGGAAAGGTTATACAACAACTGTCTGGAAGTGCGGAAATATTACTTCTTTTTGTCTTTGGAAGAGATCTTTTTATATGTTTTCTTCGGGTCAATTCTTTCTTTTTTATTCCTTGTCGGAAAGGTAAGCATATAATTTTTATCCCATTTGTTCTTTTTTATGATATTCTGTATGTGCTGATCGAATATGGTATTGACAATTTTATCCGTAATATCGGGATAATTGATCTCGATCCTGAAATCCGATGCCACCCAATCGGATACCTTGTCAAGGTGTTTGGCTTTTAGCTTGTTTAATACCGGTATTCCCATTGATTTCAATGCAGCGGCGTTGCATTGCTGTTCATATTGATTGGACATAGGAATGACCATGAGTTTTTTTCCAAGATACAATGCCTCTGCCGGAGTTTCAAATCCTGCTCCGCAAAGCACACCTGTTGAACTGACCATGCTTTGAATAAATCCTTCATTGGTAACAGGATATATCTCAACATTCTGATCGATCAGTATTTTTTTGCTGTGTTTCGAGAATATCTGCCAACGCACTTCATTCACCTGTTTAAAGAGCTTTATCATTTTGTTGTCGTCATAAGAAGGCAGATAGACAGTATAATGATCCTTCTCTTCTTTTTTCAGTCCACGTACTTCCTTCCTTATGACCGGAGTAAAGATATCTTTTGAATATTTACTGAAATGCAATCCGAAACGAACGGAAGAGGGAGCATAATTTCTCAGTATGAATTTACCGAAAAGATCGTTTTTCTTCGGCTTCGGAACATTTTTATCGAGCAATGCCGACTGGTGGCTCAATGCAATGCACGGCACTTTATTTAAATAACATGCCCAGGCTGATACGGGTTCAAAATCATTGATAACAAAATCATATTCTTTAATGGGCAGTGAATTTATCTCCTGTATCAGTTTTTTCAGGTTTGCCTTTATGTATGTATTCCAGACATCGACGCCACCTTTTTTGCCAAAAATGAAACTAAGACCCCGGAGACGATATTTTACTTCATAAGGCAATTCGATATCTGCCTGGTAGCCACTGACAAGGACATCCGTTTCACAGCGAGTCCTGAGAAGGGGTATGATGTCTCTTGCCCTGCTTATATGGCCATTTCCCGTACCTTGTATGGCATATAGAATTTTCATGTCAGTCCTGGAATTCTTTTACCATTTTTAGAAAGAGTTCCTTGTTGTTCAATTCAGATTCCGATGAAAATAAATCATCCTGTTCATGATCACCGGGGACAAGTACCTGATCTTTTTGATAATGATAGATACTCCATTTTCCCTTATGATATTCGAGGGCACTTAAATTTTCAATCCAGTCACCGGAATTCAGGTATAAGATCGATTTTCCTTTCTGGTCGGTAATATTCCTTATGACAGGTTGATGGATATGCCCGCATACAATGTAATCAAATCCTTTTGCAATGGCCAGGTTGGTGGAAGTGAGTTCAAAATTGTTTATGTACTTGACAGCCGATTTTACATTGTCTTTGATCTTTTTGGATAACGAGACCTTTCCGCGGCCAAGCAGTTTACTATAGTAATTCACAAAAGTATTCAGGTGAATGAGCAAATCATAACCAATGGAACCGAGCTTCATCAGCCATCTTGAATGTTGCATGATTACATCGAATACATCTCCGTGGAAGATCCAGGCCTTTTTGCCGTCCAGATCGAGTTCAAGTTTGTTAACGATCTTCAGATTCCCCATCTGAACGCCATCGAATTTTCTTAGCATTTCATCGTGGTTCCCTGTAATGTAATAAACCTCAGTGCCCTTGGCAGTCAGACCTATGATGAATTTTACCAGTTTCATATGAGACTTTGGCCAGTAGCGTTTTTTAAACTGCCACATATCGATAATGTCTCCGTTGAGAATGAGTGTTTTGGTTTTTATACTTCGCAGGTAGTTCAGGAGTTCTTTGGCGTGACTTCCGTATGTTCCGAGGTGTACATCAGAAACTACAACAATTTTTACGCGACGTTTCTTATGCTTCATTCATGTGAGATAATGGTATGAGCTAAGGAAAAAAAGAATTGTGTTTTTATGATTAATTAAACATTAAGTTAATATGAAATGAACTACCCCACAGTGTTTCTCCTTCGTAGTTTTACTACGGAGAAGGAGCTCCGTCGCACGCTGTCGCTGAAGCTTAACCCTACCGAACAGATTAGCCGGTACGCTGCGCTATCGGGATTCCACATGTGCCCCGAGGTTTCGTGGCTTCGTCGGACAAGTATTCGACTGGCAAATTCCAGTTCACTTCGTTCCTGGAATATATTGCTCCTGTTATTGTAGATTCAGTATCCGAATTGTTATCCGTCAATACTTGACTATCCCGATACGCTCTGCTATCGGGATTGTTCGACTAACAAATTCCAGTTCACTTCGTTCCTGGAATATATTGCTCCTGTTATTGTAGATTCAGTATCCGAATTGTTATCCGTCAATACTTGACTATCCCGATACGCTCTGCTATCGGGATTGTTCGACTAACAAATTCCAGTTCACTTCGTTCCTGGAATTTGAGTCTCACGAAAAAAAAAGGCCCTTTCGGACCTTTCTTTACCTAAAACTAATAAACCCTATCAAATATTTACCTACAACTGAAATCAATCATTCACTATCATTAAAAAATGATGTTCCCTTCCTTTAACCATAATTTGATTTAATTTACGAAGTTCTGTCAATAATTGTTTTGAATAAATGATGATTTTGACTATTCAATAACGATGATTTTCATCATACCGGAAAGCTATACAAAAAAAATCCTGCCATTTGAATGACAGGATTTCTTTACCTAAAACTAAACACTCCTCTGAGATTCATCTTCATAATTAACCCTAAAATCTAACTAAACCCAACTATGAGAATTGCACTGCTACTCTAATTAACAAATTTATCTTACAAATTGTTGCAATAAAAACAAAATACGGTGACTTATATTCCAACAATTCGGTGATTTATATCAATTTATTTTAAAAATACTAAATAGATATACGTTTTTTGGCA
>JASFVU010000495.1:0-3198 GCA_050049665.1 Bacteroidales bacterium
TTAAATGCCCTGCCATTTGAAATGCTGGCCAGAACAACTCCGTTAAAACTGATAACAAAAGCCGGTTCGAACCTGTTTCAGATCGAAGCCCTGCTTTTCGGACAGGCAGGATTCCTTGAAAACGGCGGAACAGACGATTACCACAATGCCCTTAAAAAAGAGTATGACTATCTGAAGAAAAAATATAAACTTGAAGGCATTCAGAAATATCTCTGGAAATTTCTAAGGCTCAGACCGTTGAATTTTCCAACGGTACGCATTGCTGAATTAAGTTCACTTTTATTCAGGTCCCGGAATTTATTTTCGAAAACGCTTTCCTGCGATAACCCCGAACAGATCTATGCATTATACCATTCAACTGCCAGCGACTATTGGACAAATCATTATACATTCGAAAGTCTGTCCACTCCACGGATCAAATCGCCGGGGAAAAAAACCATCGATTCGATCATTATAAACACAATAGTTCCATTTATATTTGTTTACGGAGAAAGCAAGAATAATGAATTATACAAAACACAAGCCATCAATTTGTTAGAACAAATCACCCGGGAGAACAATAAAATTATCAAAATATGGAATAAATTAGATGTGAAATGCCGTCATGCTGCTGACAGTCAGGCATTGCTGCAACTCACAAATAGGTACTGCAGGGAAAAGCGCTGTCTGGACTGTCAGATCGGAAACCTGATTTTGAAGTAAATGACACCATGAAAAGAGAAAGTCTGAAAAATGCTTATATTGCACTTAGCCTGTTGTTCGGGATCATTCTGATAGGCGTTATCGGGTATATGATCATCGAAAATTTCCGTTTTACGGATGCTTTCTTTATGACCATCATAACCATTGCAACCGTTGGGTTTCGTGAGATCCACCCCCTTTCCCCGGTGGGTATGTATTTCACCGCATTTCTGATTATTTTTAGTTTTGGTATATTTGCTTATGCAGTGACCACATTCACCAGATACGTTGTAGACGGCGCATTAGGACATTATTATAAAAGCAGGAAAGTGAGAACAAAAATTCAGAAATTAAAAGACCATGTCATCATTTGTGGTTATGGTCGTAACGGACGGCAGGCCGTGCAGGAATTACTGGATCATCACGCAGATATTGTCATTGTTGAACGGGAAGAAGAACCCATGGAACGGATCCTTGAAAATCCAAAGCTTCTCTATATCCACGGAGACTCAACCCGTGATGACGTGCTGGAAATGTGCAGAATTGAAAAAGCAAAGGCCCTGATAACCACTCTGCCTGTCGATGCTGATAATTTATTTGTTGTACTCACGGCCCGTGAAATGAATCCACAGCTTAAAATTATAAGCCGCGCTTCAAACGAACATTCCGATATTAAACTAAAACGTGCAGGAGCCACCAATGTCATTATGCCCGACCGCATCGGGGGACAGCGGATGGCCAAACTTGTCGTTCAGCCCGACGTGGTTGAATTTCTTGATTTTCTGATGCTTCAAAGTGTCGAAAACGTAGCCCTGGAAGAAGTGAATTGTGTCAAGATGAATTCCTGTTTTGAAGGAAAATCGATCAGAGAGCTTGATATCAGGAATGAATCGGGAGCTAACATAATTGGCCTGAAGCGATCGGATAACTCGTTTATAATCAATCCTTTGCCTGAAGTATTGCTTTCTTCAACCGACAAATTATTCGCCCTGGGAACAAAGAATCAGATCAACCGACTGAAAAAGACCCTTATTGAAGGAGAAGATGTTTAGCGCTAAAAGCAGCGCTGAGTAATGAGTAGTGAGAGGTGAGATCTCAGGTAGTTTGCTTTTAGCAATTGTTACTGGATACCGGGTGCTGGTTCCTGGATGCTGGGTGCTGGATGCTGGGTTGTTGCCAATAACCTGATTGCCTGCAGCTATTTTACAGATTAACTGATTAATCGAATAACTGATGAAATGAAGATCCTGATAGGCCAATAGTATGTTTCAGTTAATCAGTTCACCGATTCATCGATTCATCATCTTATGATTAGTTGAGTAGCTGATGAGATGATGAGTTGGGGTATACACCCGATGACCTGAAGATTTTGACCAGCACCAAGGAACCAGCATCCAGGAACCAGCACCAAGTACCCGGCATCCTGCTAATGAACCAAAATCTCACTTTTCATGCTTGGTTTATAATAAAATTTATCTACCTTTGCGTTTCTGTTTTTGCAGGACTTAATTAATTGATTGATTGTATGAATTTAACATCAGAACAAAGGAAAGAAATCTTTGGTAAATACGGCAAATCTGACACCGATACAGGTTCGGCAGAAAGCCAGATTGCCCTCTTCTCGCACCGTATCCGGCACCTCACCGAACACCTGAAGATCAATAAGAAAGATTTTAGTACCCAACGTGCTCTTCTTAAACTGGTTGGTAAACGCAGGAGACTACTGGATTACCTGAAAAAACGAGATATTGAAAGGTACAGAGCGATCATTAAGACCTTGGATTTGAGAAAATAATAGAAAAAGGCAATCTGAACAATTGCCTTTTTTCTTTTAATAAAGAGGGGTATATTTATCAGGCAATAGGAAAGAATAATGAATGTTTGTACCTTTCAGCCGGAATATACTACCCGATGATAAATAAGATTATAAGTTAATTTCAGAACATTATGTATAAATCATTTTTGAAAACTATTGATCTGGGCGATAACAGAAAAATAGAAATTGAAACCGGAAAACTGGCCAAACAGGCCGATGGTTCTGTCGTTGTAAAACTGGGAGATACCATGTTACTGGCAAGTGTTACCTGTGCTAAAGAAGCTAAGGAAGATGTTGACTTCATGCCTCTTCAGGTGGAGTACAAAGAGAAATATGCTTCGGCAGGCCGCTTCCCCGGAGGATTTCTGAAGAGGGAATCCCGGCCCGGAGATTATGAAATACTGATTTCCCGGCTTGTAGACAGAGCATTAAGACCATTATTTCCGGATGATTTTCATGCTGAGACTTTTGTAAATATCTTTCTGATCTCAGCGGACAAAGAGATCATGCCTGATGCCCTGGCCGGACTTGCTGCCTCTGCTGCGCTTTCGGTTTCGGACATACCGTTCAACGGGCCCATTTCCGAAGTACGTGTGGCGCGCATCAACGGTAAGCTGAAGATCAATCCGACATTTGCCGATCTGAATGAAGCCGATCTGGACATTATTG
This sequence comes from Bacteroidales bacterium, assembly GCA_050049665.1. GTDB lineage: Bacteria > Bacteroidota > Bacteroidia > Bacteroidales > UBA10428 > UBA10428. The sequence continues at coordinate 3,167 of JASFVU010000495.1, forward strand.
TGGGAGCAACCATCGATAATATCCTGATGGTG
>JASFVU010000496.1:0-3188 GCA_050049665.1 Bacteroidales bacterium
TGTATTGAGTAACCGCATAAAAGTTCCATGCAGCCGTTCCGGTCAGCCAGCTGTTTTTCGCCTCTCCCGGTCTGAAGGCATCTTTTCCTGCGATCATCTGCGCATATACATAAGGTTCCGTTTTATGCAGCGAACTGATGTCTTCAAGGTAGGCAGGACATATCTTCCTGAAATACTCCCATGCCTGATCCCCTCTTCCCAACAGCGTTTCTCCGATCATGATCCATGGATTGTTATGACAAAAGATCCCTGCATTTTCTTTGTAACCTGCCGGGTAGGTAGAGATCTCGCCGTACTCGATGAAATACTTTGTAAATGCCGGGTTGTTCAGAACAATGCCATATTTGCAATCCAGCCGTTCTTTTACGGAATTTAAAGCTTTCTCACACATTCCTTCGTCTTTGTCTATTTCCGCCATGGTACACCATCCCTGCGATTCGATGAAGATCTTACCTTCCTCATTTTCTTTGCTTCCCACCTTGTTCCCGAAATAATCATAAGCTCTCAGGAACCACTCACCGTCCCATCCGTGTTTCTTAATGGCATCAATCATATTACTGACATGTTTTGCCGCTTTTTTCGCCTCATCTTTTCTTCCTATCCGGTTGCAAAGTTCAATGAAATCGCGGCCGTAAACAACAAACAGGCCGGCTATCATGACAGATTCAGCCGAACCTCCTTTTTGATTTTCGGTGGTTTGAAATGATTCGTTGGGATCTTTTGAAAAGCAATTCAGGTTCAGGCAATCGTTCCAGTCTGCCCGGCCGATCAGAGGGAGTTCATGAGGACCCAGGTTATTGACCACATGATAAAAAGAAGCTTTCAAATGCTCGAAATGAGATTTGGCAAGGCTTTCATCGTTATCAAAAGGAACCATTTCTTCCAGGATAGTAAAATCCCCTGTTTCTTTGATATAAGCCGTTGTGGATAATATGAGCCATAAGGGATCGTCATTGAAATTTCCTCCGATGGCGTTGTTTCCTCTTTTTGTAAGAGGCTGGTACTGGTGATAAGCACCTCCGTCTTCGAATTGAGTGGAAGCGATATCGATAATCCTCTCCCGCGCGCGTTCCGGGATCTGATGAACAAAACCGATCAGGTCCTGGTTTGAATCCCGGAATCCCATTCCGCGTCCGATACCTACTTCAAAAAAGGATGCCGAGCGTGACATGTTGAATGTAACCATACATTGGTATTGATTCCATATATTTACCATCCGGTCAAGTTTATCGTCCCCGCTGTCCAGGGAAAAGATACTGAGCAGATGATCCCAGTAGGCGGCCAGTTCATCAAAAGCCTTGTTTACTTTGCTGACAGTGTCAAATTTACTGATCAGCTCACGGGCTTTTGTTTTGTTGATCACTCCTTTGGTTTCCCACTTATTGTCTTCATCGTTTTCGACATAACCGAGAATAAATACGAATTCGCTTGATTCCCCGGCTTTTAATTCGATTTCCAGACAATGAGAAGCTATCGGGGACCATCCGTGTGCTTCGCTGTTTTTTGATTTTCCTTCGGTAACAACATCGGGATTTGAGAATTCATTGTACAACCCGATGAATGATTCCCTGTCGGTATCAAATCCCTGTACGGGAGCATTTACATGATAAAAGGCATAATGGTTGCGCCTTTCTTTGTATTCTGTTTTATGAAAGATCGTTGAGCCGTGAATTTCCACTTCACCTGTTGAAAGATTCCTTTGCAGGTTGTTCTGATCATCTTCGGCATTCCATAAACACCACTCCGTAAATGAAAAAAGTGTAAACTTTTTTGGTTTTTTTCCTTTGTTGGTCAGTTTCATTTTCTGCACTTCGCACCAGGAATTTAAAGGGACAAAAAACAAAACTTCGGCTTCCAGACCGTTTTTTTCTCCTTTAATGGAGCTGTAACTCAATCCATGTCTGCATTCGTAATGATCCAGCTTTGTTTTAACGGGTTTCCATCCGGGCGACCAGATCGTTCCACCCTCATTGATGTAAAAATACCTGCCTCCGTTATCCATTGGCACATTGTTATACCGGTAACGGGTAAGGCGACGAAATTTGGCGTCTTTATAAAAGCTGTAACCTCCGGCTGTGTTTGAAATAAGTGAGAAAAAGTCTTCGTTACCCAGATAATTGATCCATGGAAATGGCGTTTGCGGGTTTGTGATCACATATTCTTTGTGCACATCATCAAAAAATCCATACTTCATTATTGCTTTGCCTTTTTTTAGTTCAACATATTACTCATTACTAATTGTCCGGTTTCTTCCCTTAAAGGTCAGACAATAAATCTGCAAATATCAAATAATTTTTTCCAGAATAGGGTTCAATACAGATTTTATATCACGCAAAGCCAGTCGCATATGTGTCTCTATGGTCTTTTCAGAAATAGATAATTTTTTTGAGATCTCCTTATAGGGCAGCCCCTGGAATCTGCTCAGTTTGAAAATTTCACGTCTTTTCTCCGGAAGCTCTTCAATGGTTTTATTCAGCAATTCCATAAGGTCCTGATAAATAATTTCATTTTCAACATCATGAATGTTCTTTTGAAGGTAACTTATGATGTAACTGCAATAGGCCTGATGATTAATTTTTTTTCTGTTCTCGTTGAAAATCGTATTTTTTGTGGTCGTTAAGATGTAGCCGCTGAAAGACATATCAGGGTCAATGTTTCTCCTGCTTTCCCATATTTTTGCAAATACTTCCTGTACGATCTCTTCGGATTCAGATGAATCTTTCAGGTACCGGATGGCAAAATAATATACCCTCTCAACGTAGGCATAATAAATCTTCTCGAAAGCTTCGGAATCTCCTTCGATAAGCCTGACGATCAGCTCTTTTTCTTCCTGTTTACTGATAGGGTTCAAGAGGGCAGTTTTACTTTGAATGCCTAAAATAAAAAAAAATTGGCAGAATGCATGTTAAGCTTTGATAATCATAGGGTATATTATTGACGGAAAAGTATTTTCCGCTAACAAAAAGACAAGGCCGGGCAGGGGGATGGGTTTATTTGCCGGGGTTACGAAGGGAACAATCCACCTTTGCAAATTACAGCAAACAGTGTCTCCTTTGCTCACCGTCCCGTTGCTTCTGTAGTGCAAATAAAGATATGTATGTTTTGCATGCCGTTTTACTTTTTTGTATTTCTCCAAACCTGTTTTATTGTAAGAGTAAGGAATGGGAACAAATTCCTAGTATATTGCT
>JASFVU010000498.1:0-3175 GCA_050049665.1 Bacteroidales bacterium
GTATTTGTTTTGTAAATTCATTTACTGGTTATTTCATTTTCTACTATATCAGATAGACGCATAACAACACCATACCCCTAACTGATTATTCATTTATTTATCGGTTGACTTTACGGAAAGTTTAATCCTTACAGAAGAAAAGTAAATAATGGTACTGGTTACCAGGAGGTCAGAATATCATAAAATAATCTTTCAGGGCGGTATTGAATACCTTTAATGCTTTGGTAATATGATATTCAACCGCCTTTATCGTTATTCCCAGCATGCCGGCAATCTCTTTATTGGTTTTCGAGCTTCCCCGGCTCAGGCGAAAAATCTCTCTGGTCTTTTCTGGCAGTAGATTATTTGTTTTATTGAATATTTGCTGAATTTCCTTTATTTGTTGTTCCGAAAAAGAAAAATCGGCTGAACTGTTATACAGTATCTCGGCTTCCCGGATCCTGAGCTTGTGCCTTTCCGCATGTTTTGCCACAACTTTCTGATGCCTCAAATGTTGAATACTCCGGTTATGGATCGACCGGAAAAGATAAGCTGAAACCGAAGAGAATATGACCAGATCTTTTCTTTTTTCCCACAAATGCAAAAAAACATTTTGTACCATATCTTCAGCTTCCTCATCATTCCTCACATAGCTTCTTGCATATAGAAACAGCCGTTGATAGTAAAGATCGAACAACTTCACAAAAATTTCCTTATCTCCTTTGCGAATTCGGCGAATAGTAATTTTTTCCTTGCTATCCATGAAGTTATGACATTGAGTCATGTGGTCTTAACAACTGACTAATATACCAAGGAATATTAATATGTGAAAATATTTACACTATAATAAGCCTGCATTAATATGCAATATCTTCTTTAAGTAATTCCTGCAGGGGTAAACGCCATCTGCTGAAAAAATGCATAAAAACACCACCTGTCACGTAATTACCATAATGACAAGATCATCTTTCGGAAATGAGAAAAAGTATAAGATATTACCAACCCAGTGTAAGGTTATCATACCCGATCCTGACATTGTCCGGCAATGTTTTTTCTTCCTTTTCATGCAGACCAAACCGGTGACTCAGGTGTGTGAGGTAAGTCGTGCCGGGCCTTATCTCTTCGACAAAGGCAAGTGCTTCCTGAAGATTCATATGAGAAATGTGTTCTTCTTTTCTCAGACAGGTCAGGACCAATACTTTCAGGCCCCTGAGCTTATTTTTTTCTTCTTCCGGAACAGTCTTAACATCCGTCAGATAGGCAAAATCGCGAATACGAAAACCAAAAACAGGCAACTGGTGATGATATGCCCGGACAGGAACTATTCTTACCTCTCCTATAAAAAATGCCTTGTTCTCCAATAACCGTATATTGATCCGGGGAATACCGGGATACTTGTTCTCATCAAAAATGTAAGCGAATTGTTTCTGCAGTGACTGCTGAACACGTTGTTCCGCATAAACCTCAATATGTCTGTTATACTTAAAATTAAACGGCCTGATATCATCCAGACCCGCGACATGGTCTTTATGTTCATGAGTGAACAGCACTGCAGTTATATCATCCGGACCCGCACTAAGCATTTGTTGTCTGAAATCAGGTCCCGTATCTATGATAAAAGTCTTACCACCGGTCTCAACCATCATGGATGATCTCAATCGTTTATCTTTGGGGTCAGAGGATTTACATACAGCACAATCGCAACCAATAACAGGTACTCCCTGTGATGTGCCTGTTCCAAGAAATGTTATTCTCATCTGTTTCTGCATGATGAACAAAGGTATTGAAATCGGACTTCATTTTTACAGGTATCTTGTTTTCCTTCAAAATCCCATATCTTTGGCTTAAAACATTGATACATGGCCGGCAGACTTTTTCTTATTCCTTCTGCGATCAGTGATTCTCCCATTGATCACGTGATCCCCGGATACATAAAAGAAGTTGTATCCGGAATAAAACATTACATTGTCGAAAATGAAAGAACCGCAAGGCGTATGCTGATCAGACTGGGAATCGCCACTCCCGTTGACGACCTAAGGTTTTATATTCTGAACAAGCACACGAGCACAAATGAGATCCCCGGTTTTTTGGAAATCACAAAATCAGAAGATGTGGGCCTTCTTTCCGAGGCAGGGGTACCTGGAGTAGCTGATCCCGGAAGTGAAGTAGTGATGCTTGCCCATAAAAAAAACATCCGTGTTATACCCCTGGCAGGGCCCTCTTCCATTTTGTTAGCCCTAATGGCTTCGGGATTAAACGGACAGAATTTTGCATTTGTAGGATATTTACCGGTAAAAAGCTCCGACAGGATCAGAAAAATCAAAGAAATCGAAAACAGATCCGGAATTGAAAATCAATCGCAACTTTTTATCGAAGCTCCTTACAGGAACAATCAGATGCTTAACGATATACTGAAGACCTGCAGCAGTTCCACCCTCCTCTGTATTGCTATGGATTTAACCAATAAAAACGAATTCATACAAACCCGCCCTATTGACCATTGGAAGAAGAACAGACCTGAAATGAACAGGAAGCCCGCTATTTTTATTATTCATAAAAAAAACTGATCTGACGAAAAGAGGGTGTCCAAAAAGCAGGAAACGATATTCTTTCAGAGAATATTTTACTCTGTGAAACTCAGTGTCTTCTTTGTGATTCTCTGCCTTTGCAGGCCGCAGTCTGCTTCGGCAGACAAAGATCTGTTTAACTGCCAATTATAGCTATTTCACAAAGTTACTCAAAGCAGGCGCAAAGAGACACAAGACTTTCCGGGCACCCTCTTTGAGCATATTTTTTAAATTGGCCCGGGATGTTAATTACCGATAGACACTGTGTCAAGTAATTCCACCTTATAATGCAAAGGCATATCAGGCAGAATAATAAATTCACCGGTATAGGGATGCCTGAACCCGTTTTCGCCGTATCCGTATTCACTGCTGCACACGAATTCTACAGGTACATTTAACTGCATATACTGTACTACCTCATTCACTGCAAGGGTCACAGGAAAAAATTCCTCTCCATATATATAACGTATGGAATCACCGCTGTTGCCGATCGGAAAAAACTGACGACCCGGAAAACTGTTTATGTAACTAGTATCTGCTTCAACATAATATCCCTGAAGGGAAATTAAAATGGTATCGCCAAATGAAAGACTGTTCCGGTTGGTTGAATCAATATCATTTGTCCATAT
>JASFVU010000500.1:0-3167 GCA_050049665.1 Bacteroidales bacterium
TTCCTATCCCCGTGACACAACATAGCCTATGCACTTTACCGGCTGTTGTAGCCAGTGGATTAAACAGTTTTTTCCTTCTTGTATTAAATGTATTTTTCTAAAAAATTGATGAAATTTTTGAGAAACCCTCTCTAAATGAATCTGCTGCAGAAGAAAAAGCATTTTTTACTTCTTCCCATTTTTCATCAGTAGCGTTCATTAAACTATCATATTTTGATTGTAAATCAGCTTTCCTAGTTTCCAACTCATTTATTAATTCTTCGTATTTGTCTCTTGAAGCTGCTTTAACGGATTCTTTTTTTGCTTTTACTTCATTAATTTTTGCAAAAATCTCGTCAATTTTCTGATTTGCATTTGCTTTAAATTCTTCTTTATTCATTGAAATAAATTTTTTAAAAGCCTACTCTTTTAAAGATTTTTGGCATCCTCTTTAAAATTCTTTTTTCAGTACTTTCTTTGAATCATTATAACCTTTAACAATTAGTTCATCAATCTGGTTCATATCTGACCTATTGAATTTATCTAAATCCGGTTTAATCAGTAAATCAGCATCTTCTGTTTGTAATTTATCTGCTAGTTGCATAAGGAAATGAAAACTGTTCATAATAACATCAAGTATATTGTCAGGTTTGTCATATTTATGTTTGGAGTTTAAATCTACTCCAATTACAAAGTCAGCACCCATTTCTTTGGTTGTATTAATTGGTACATTTTCAACAATTCCTCCATCGACAAGCATTTTTCCATTGATTTCGATCGGGTTAAAAATTCCGGGAATACAAGTACTCGCCATCACTGCATCGGCAACCGAACCTTTATCTAGAATTACTTTCTCTCCACTGGTAACATCAGTGGCAATCATTGCCAAGGGAATACCAGCATCTTCAATATTTTTATCGCCGATATGTTCAACAATGGTTTTACCCAAATTTTCATTAGAAAGCAAACCATATCGAGACAAAGAAATCCCTGTAATATCAATCCATCTTAGTTTCGATGCAATTTCTTTGATTTCTTTCCAGTTCTTACCAAAAGCAAAAAATGCAGCCACAAAAGCCCCAATGCTAGTTCCGGCAATATAATTAATTTTGATGTCCAAATCATTGATTGCTCTTAATGCGCCAACATGGGCAGCACCTAATACAGCACCACCTCCAAGTGCTAAACCTATGTCTTTCATTTCAATTATGTTTTAAATAACACTTTTATCATGCTTATCTATTATTTCTCATAGTCTAATATCGCCAAATCTTTAGTCTATTGATTGTTTCATAATTATTTACTTTGTAATTGACTTCTTACCATTGGCTACAACCTTTCCCGGCATATGAACAGTAGCGGATTTCGGCGCTGCGTTGCTATCCCCGGAAGCCGTTTCTGATTTAAATATACAAAGTTTTGCAAAACACAGAGACCGCTATTGTTTATATGCCGTGTTAGCAAATGTGCATTAATAATCTGTTATCAATGATTCATATGGTATCTTTAGTTTCTCATGCAAGCTTCGAATCATTTTAAGCGTGAGCTTTCTTTTTCGACTAAAAATCTCTGAAACTCGACTTTTGTAACCGATAATTTGGGCCAGGTCTCGTTTGCTCATATCCATTTGTTCCATTCTAAACTTAATAGCTTCAATAGGATCTGGAGCTTCAATAGGATAGTGCTCGTCTTCATATTTTTCAATCAATATGGTAAGAACTTCAGCTTCATCACCTTCTTTTGAGTCAGCTGGTGCATGAAAAATCTCATCAAGTCGCTTAAGTGCTTGATTGTAATCATCTTCTGTTTTAATTACCTTGATGTCCATAATTCTATACTTTATCAGCGTCTATTTTATCATATTCTTTATGTGTCCCAATAAAACGGATGAATACCCAGTGTCTTTTATAATTTATATCAACAATTAAATGATATTTATTTCCGCAAATATTGAAAACTACTCGTCCACTCTTTAAGATACTTGCCTTTGCATACTCATCTTTTATCTCAGTAGGATTATTCCAATCCGCTTTCGAAGCTTCTTTATACCAGGTCTTCAGTTGTTCCTCAGAATCGGTATACTTTTCCCAGAATTCGCGAAGTATCTTTTCTGCGACAACTCTCATTCTAAATTAATATCTGCGACAAATGTATAAAATTAGTTACCAAATTGGTAATTTAATGTCAGTAATTTTTCCTGTAACGGATGGCCAATGCATTTTTGCTAACGGTTGGCACCGGTTTATATTCAATTTTTAAATATTGCTAATCAGGTTTTGTATATCACAATCCTGAAAAAAAACTTTTTCTTGTTTTTAAATCTATTAACTTTTATTTTATTATAATCAATTTACTTTCCTTTATATTTAAGAAGATAAAGCTGCATAAAAATTCCGTTTTTAAGTTTGTTGTCGAAAACAGTATCTGTTTTTATAAGTTCCGATTCTGATAAAACACGGTTAAGATTTTCAATATTTAATTCAAGGTTATAAAATCTGACCACACAAAATTCTTCTCCTGGCTGTAAAAATTCTACAGGTTGATTGTATTGATGAACCTCAGTGAAAGCATCAACATTAGACATTTCTGCCTTTAACCAATAATGACTTAATCCCGAATTGCCACTGTATTCTGTCAAGGGACCAGCGGTTACTTCAGTTATGTGCAGGATTTTTCTGATTTCAGGATAAGTGTTCGAAATATATTCGATAGTTTGTTTGTAGGGGCCATATGAAAAACCGAAGTTGGAAATCGAAATCCGCACACCCAATAATAAAATAATAGAAATTAAAATCATCTTTAACCATTTAATCTTCATCCTGAGAAGAAAGATAGTTGGTGCAACAACAAGCATGGTAACTATTGCCATAACATACCTGGTTGATAGTATGGGTTGTGAAATCAAGGAAATTACAGTAACAACTAATAGTGTCCCAAAAAAAACAGACAATGAGAACCATAAAAGTAATCTATAATCAGAAAACGATTTAGTAAAACTCATAAAAATGGTAATAACAAGAAGGCTATACATCAATATTGTTAGAATAGTGGAATAATTGCTTATCCAGAATTGTTCGGTAAATGGAATTGCAATACAGGAAAAAAGACCGCTGAAACTCACTTCGGGAGCCCAAAATGCATGTTGTACTTTTTTTATCTGAACAATAAACATAAAAAGCCAAGGGAGA
>JASFVU010000499.1:0-3167 GCA_050049665.1 Bacteroidales bacterium
TATACGTTGAGAATTCAGCCGGGATATCAGCAATATCACTCATTTTGTTAAAAAAACCACTCATTTTCATATGAGTAATCTCCGCCACTTTCATGTACAGGTTCTGCCATTAAATAACTTAATCCCACAAAACGGACCGATCCGGCTCCCATCAACTTCAGTATTTTTCTGTATTTACGTACTTTCAACTGATGTGGTGATAAGTTGACATCCATATTATGGATATCGATATCGACATCAAATCCGGGGCTTAATTTTCTGATCTCTTTCTTCATCAGGTAAATTGCCAGTTCAATTTCAGATTTCATAAAAATGCCGTCCAGAACAACACTTAACCGGTTGCCTTCTTTATGTGATTCAATAACGAAATTGTTGATCATTCCCTTAACTTTTACGCAAAAATATACAGGGGACCTTGTTCCGTGCATGCTATGAAATACTCAAAAGCAGGGAAAAAACACTTATTTTTCTATGCGGTTATTACCTATCCTGCTAAGGGTATACCGACAAAAGGAAAACGGTTGCTCAGCAAAACCGGGGTTTTGCTGTCTGTCAAATAACCTTCCCCCGAAGATATGGTGCAATTCCTTCTCTATATCCGGTAAAAAAATTTAGCTTTGTTAAAGCAACCTATATTTACCAGTTATGTTCAGGCGGATCATTCATTTTTCAGTTGAACAAAAGCCCATTATCGCATTTTTTGTATTGGTACTTATTGGTTTCGGAATTTATTCCATGAGACAAATCCCGATCGATGCGGTTCCTGATATCACCAACAACCAGGTTCAGATCGTTACGGCTTCTCCTTCCTTATCTCCCCAGGAGATCGAACGGTTCATTACCTATCCCCTTGAAATTGCCATGGCAAATATCAAAGATGTCATTGAGATCAGAAGTGTATCGCGTTACGGACTGTCGGTGATCACTGTTGTGTTCAAGGACAAAATACCCATTCTCGATGCCAGACAGCTTGTCAATGAGATCATTCAGGTAGCCCGCCAGGATATCCCGGAAGATTACGGTTCCCCGGAAATGCTGCCCATAACTACAGGACTGGGCGAGATCTTCCAGTATACTCTGGAAGTCGATGATGCTTACAGGTCGCTTTACACGCCGATGAAATTAAGAGAAATTCAGGACTGGATCGTAAAAAGACAACTTTCCGGTATCCCCGGGATCGTGGAGATCAGCAGTTTCGGAGGTTATCTGAAACAGTATGAAATCGCTGTTGATCCCATGCGAATGAGAAGTTTTCATCTTACATGCGCAGATATTTTTGAAGCGGTCAGCAAAAACAACCAGAACAGCGGAGGAAGTTACATCGAAAAGCATCAGAACGCCTATTATATAAGGACCGAAGGCCTTGTAAAAAACATTTCCGATATTGAGAACATTGTCATTTGTACTGTCGATGATCTTCCCGTACTGGTAAAACATGTTGCCAGTGTAAATCCGGGCCATGCCCCGCGCTTTGGAGCCATGACAAAAAACGGGAAGGGAGAAGCGGTAGGTGGCATTACCCTTATGCTGAAAGGCGCCAATTCATCCAAAGTGATCGGGGAAGTAAAAGACAGGATAGAAAAAGTGCAGAAAAATCTCCCTGAAGGGATAAGTCTTGAACCCTATCTCGACCGTTCGGAACTGGTAAAGCGTACCACAAATACGGTATTGCAAAACCTGATCGAAGGGGGACTGATCGTGATCTTCATGCTCATCCTCCTACTGGGGAACTACCGTTCCGGATTAATTGTCGCTTCCGTAATACCACTCTCACTGCTCTTCGGCTTTATCATGATGCATATCTTCGGCGTTTCGGCCAACCTGATGTCACTGGGGGCCATCGACTTTGGTATCGTTATAGACGGTGCAGTGATCATTGTTGAAAGCATTCTCTACTACATTTACCAGAACTATTCCGGGAAAACCCTTGATCAAAAGAACATGGATGCGGTTGTGTCCAAAGCTTCTTCACAGATATACCATTCGGCTGCTTTCGGTGTGCTCATTATACTTGTGGTCTTTATTCCCATTATGACACTCACAGGCATTGAGGGTAAAAATTTCAGGCCAATGGCCCAGACCTTTTCTTTTGTCATTCTCGGGGCTTTTATCTTATCCATGACCTATGTCCCGATGATGGCATCCCTGGTCCTTAATAAAAAGATCGTAAGAAAAAGGACCATCTCCGACAAGATCATACGGTTTCTGAAATACAGCTATCACCCGGTATTGAAATTTTCTCTTCGCTATAAAATATTAATACTCATCGTTACCGGCATTGTATTTATTGCCAGTCTGATCTCATTCCCGTTTCTCGGGGCTGAATTTGTTCCCACCCTTGAAGAAGGTGATCTGGCCATGCAAATGACCATCCCCCCGGGAAGTTCGCTCAGCCAGAGCATCCGCATGTCAACAAAAGCGGAAAAGATCCTGCTGGATAATTTTCCCGAAGTGGAACAGGTTGTTTCAAAGATCGGAACTGCGGAAGTCCCCACTGATCCGATGGCAGTTGAAGATGCCGATATCATGATCGTATTAAAAGAGAAAAAGGAATGGGTGTCTGCAAAAAACAGGGAAGAATTAATTGCCCTTATGAAAGAAAAACTCGGTGTGCTGACGGCTGTGACATTTGAGTTCACTCAACCCATTCAATTGCGTTTCAACGAGTTAATGACAGGCGTTAAATCCGATATAGCCGTTAAAATTTATGGTGACGATATCGATGAACTGTTTCACCGGGCAAAAGATGCTGCGGGAATAATTTCCCGGCTGCAGGGAGCGGCCGACGTAAAGGTGGAACAAATAACAGGATTGCCCCAGATCATTGTCAAATACGATCGCGACAAAATCGCACAATACGGACTGAACATTGAGCAGCTTAACAATACCATCCGGACTGCCTATGCGGGGACCAAAGCCGGGGTCATCTTTGAAAATGACAGAAAATTCGATATTGTATTGAGGCTCAGCGAGCCGTATCGCAACGATGTGAACCTTTCTTATCTTTCCGTGCAGACTCCGGATGGCATGATCATTCCTCTTTCTGAAATTGCCGCCATTGAAACATATGAGGGGCCGATGCAAATTTCAAGGGACGATACCCGCCGGCGGGTAACCGTAGGGATCAATGTCAGAAATCGTGATATCGCCACGCTTGTTGATGAGAT
>JASFVU010000502.1:0-3148 GCA_050049665.1 Bacteroidales bacterium
AAATGAGGTTATTGGTAAAAGCCTGTATGAAACGATCGTACCTCAATATGAATCTACCGGAAAGGATCTGAGTAAATTAATAAAAGACATTCTGAAAAGTACTAAGACCTATGAATATAATGTAAATCAGAATATTACCAAAGATGGTAAAAGAATATGGATGCAATGGTACAACAGTGAGATCAGGAACGATAAAAATGAATTCACAGGAGTATTATCCATTGGTATTGATATTACCGACCGGGTTCATGCCGAAATGGCACTGAAAGAGAGTGAAGAAAGGTTCAGGACCCTGTCAAATCTTACTTTTGAAGGAATTCTTATTCATGATAACGGGATCATCCTCGACTGTAACTATTCATTTGAAAGTCAAATCGGTTATAGCCGAAAGGAGTTAATAGGCATGCAGTTATTTGACAAGTTAATTCCTCCGGAGCTCCACAAATCCATGAGACAAAAGATGATGGTAGATTCAGTACAATACGAAGCCGAGGCAATTCATAAAGACGGATCGATCATTCCCATATCCATTGAATCCCGGAGTACCATGCTGGGAAATAAACGTGTGCGGGTAGCTGCTATAAGGAACATCAGTGAACTGAAAAAGACCATCAGTGAACTGGACCAATACAAAAACCACCTTGAAGAACTGGTCAAACAAAGAACCAGGGAACTGAAAAAGAAATCGAATATCCTGAAAGAAAGAAATGAGGAACTTCACACAATCCTTGAGGAACTAAAGGAAGCACAGGACCATTTGGTGCAATCGGAGAAAATGGCATCACTGGGCGCCTTACTGGCAGGGATTGCCCATGAAATCAACAATCCTGTAAATTTCATATATGCAGGTGTGAACAGTATAATCAAAGACTTCCAGGATCTGAGCATGGTGCTTGAGTATATCAATACGCTGGACGAAAATTCCCCTGATGCGGAGACTTACTTAAAAAAAATAACCGGGCTTAAAAAAGAAGCTGAATTTGAAATTGCTTACAAAGCAATTATGGAAACCATGCAGGACATAAAACTGGGAGCAAGCAGGATTAAAGAAATCATTAATGGTTTAAGTAAGTTTTCAAGACTTGATACGGAAAAATGGAAAACAACGAACATACACGATGAAATTGAGGATGTTCTGGTTTTGCTGAAAAACAAGTACAAACACCATATCGATATCAGGAAAAAATATGATGAATCATTACCGCTGGTTGAATGCTATCCCGGCAAGCTCAACCAGGTATTCATGAACATAATAAATAATGCAATAGATGCCATTGATAAGGAACATGGTATTATTACAATAAAAACGGATCATACTGCCGACAAAGTTCAGGTTTCTGTTAAAGACACAGGTAAAGGAATAAAAGAGGAGGCGAGATCAAAGATCTTTGATCCTTTTTTTACGACTAAAGATGTTGGCCATGGTTTAGGTCTTGGGTTGTCCATAAGTTATTCGATCATTCAGGAACATAACGGTGAAATCCAGGTGAAATCAGAGGTTGACAAGGGGACTGAATTCATTATCGGGATCCCTGCTAAACAGGCTAAAAGGAAACAAGTCAATCAATAAAAAACAATGGATAAAAAGCCTGTTATTTTATATATTGATGATGAAGAAAGTAACCTGCGGATATTCCGGAATTCTTTCAGACGGGATTTCAGGATATATACGGCAAATTCGGCCCGGGCGGGAATCGAATTGCTGCATGAAACCGATATTGATGTGATCATAACCGATCAGCGCATGCCAGGAAAAACAGGACTGGAACTTCTGAAGGATATCCATGATTTGTTTCCTGATATTCCGCCTCACCGCCTGATGGTATCGGGTTATGCCGCTCCCAAAGATATTCATTCGGCCTTTGAGGACTATGGGTTGTTCAGGTTCATCTCCAAACCATGGGAAGCCGATGAGTTAAGAAAGATCATTTTCGAAGTAATTCAAATGCACCATGAATAAAAAATTTACCATCCTGTATGTCGATGATGAGATCAGTAATCTGAATGTATTTAAAAATACGTTTCGAAGAGATTATAATATTTTCACTGCTGAATCTGCAAAAAAAGGTCTTAAAATACTCGACAGAGAGCATATAGATCTAATACTGTCGGATCAGCGCATGCCGGAAATAAACGGTGTTGATTTTTTGAAAAAAGTTATGCAGAAGTACCCTGAGCCAAGCCGTATCCTGATAACAGCCTTTACTGATTTCGGTGCATTGAAAAATGCAGTGAATGAAGCAAGGATATTTCAATACATACAAAAGCCATGGGACGAAGAAGAAATAAAACAAACACTTGACGGCGCCCTGGAAATCTATAACTTAAAACAAAAAAATCTTCAGCTAACCGGTGAATTAAGAAAAAAAAATAAAGAACTGGATCGGCTGAACAAAGAATTAATTGAACTGGACAGTACCAAATTCCAGTTTTTGCAGATTATCAGTCATGAGATCAGAACGCCTCTGAATGGATTAGTGGGAGCAACTTCGTTGTTTAAAGATGTTTTTAAAAATGAAGATTTCCGGGAATACAAACAATTGTTTGGCATGCTGGAAGCTTCAGTACAGCGACTTACCCGTTTCATGCTGTTGGCACAACGAATTACCTCCTTAAAAACTGAAGGCTATAAGATATACCCGGGAGTTGTTAATGTAAACAGGCTGATCACCGATACATTAAAAAGTATAGAAAAAAAACTATCGGAAAAGAATATCCGGACGGACATTGATCTGTGCGCTGATGACAGATGCGATTGTTATGCTGAGAAACAATTAATTGAGATCAGCATTTATGAAATACTTGACAATGCTATAAAATATTCTGCTGATAACGGAATTATATCCATTAAAACCAGTGTCAATAAAGACAAATGTTTCTTAGAGATCTCCGATAACGGACCGGGATTTTCAGATGATGTTCTGAGAAATATATTCAAACCATTTATCGCTGACGAGGACATCAGCAAACAGGGCATGGGGCTGAATCTGGCTTTAATCAAACTGATCATTGAAGCACATAACGGAAATATCAGCATCCTGAATAATGAAAACGGAGGAGCCAGTGTCCGGTTAACTATTATGTTGCATGGATCATAAATTACCAACAGCTAAGAAGTACCTCACAACCTGCACTCTTCCTTTGGCAG
>JASFVU010000050.1:0-9930 GCA_050049665.1 Bacteroidales bacterium
TGCCCACCTATCACCTGGCAAATGTCGTCGATGATCACCTGATGGAAATTTCGCATGTTATCCGCGGAGAGGAATGGCTCCCTTCTCTGCCGCTTCATGTCATGCTTTACAAAGCTTTTGGCTGGGAACATGAAATGCCCCGGTTTGCACACCATTCGCTGATCTTAAAGCCCAGTGGTTCGGGAAAATTAAGCAAACGTGACGGGGACAAGCTGGGGTTTCCTGTTTTTCCCCTTGAATGGAAATCCCCTAAAGGAGAGATTTCAAGCGGGTACCGGGAAATGGGTTATTTCCCGGAAACGGTTGTTAACATGCTAGCCCTGCTGGGATGGAATTCGGGAACAGATCAGGAGATCTTTCGTCTGGATGAGCTGATTGAAGCATTTACCCTTGAACGGATCAATAAGGCCGGGGCCAGGTTTGATCTGGAAAAAGCAAAGTGGTTTAACCAGCAACATTTGCAGAAAAAGGGAAATACATATTTGGCAAAAGAGTTTAATAAAGAACTTGTTAAAAGAGGAATCCGCAAGGATTTGTCTCAGCTTGAAAAAATAGTATCCATGATTAAGGAAAGATCGGCATTTGTCTCTGATTTCTGGGAGCATTCTTATTTTTTCTTCAAAGCGCCTTACGAATATGATGAGAAAGCAAAGAAAAAATTCTGGAAAGAAGAAACTCCGGCGATCATAAAAAATTGCCTGGAGATCATACGGTCAACGGATAGATTTTTTTCCCAGGAGCTGGAAGAGAGAATCAAGCATTACATTGAAATGAATGAACTGGGTTTCGGCAAGGTCATGAACCCGTTGAGATTGGCCATTGTTGGTGCAGGCAAAGGCCCCCATCTGTTTGACATCATGCAGATAATTGGGAAAACAGAGACAATTAACCGGATTGAAAAAGCGCTGGAAGTCTTATAACTTGGTTGTTTGATCATTACCCACAGCTTAATATATGCTTATTGATATTCATCGTCATGCAAAACACACGGGCAATGCCGGTACGGTGGTGAGAAATTTATTTCATGATCAGGCATCTGAAATTGAAAAGGGAAAATTTTATTCCCTGGGGCTGCATCCCTGGCATGTTGACGAGAACACATTGCAGAAAGACCTGAAGATGGTTGAAACCGGAGCCGTACATCCGCAGGTAATTGCCGTGGGGGAGGCTGGGCTGGATAAAACCATAAAAGCATCGCCTGAGCTGCAGTCTTTTGCCTTGTATGCTCAGATTGACATGGCCAAAAGATACAATAAACCTCTTATCATTCATTGTGTAAGGGCTTACAATGAAATATTCAATTTAAAGGTTAAAGCCGGATCCGGGAAACCGTGGATAATTCATTGGTTTAATGCTACCACCCAGATGGGGGAACAGCTTATTCGAAAGGGATTCTATCTTTCTTACGGACATATGCTATTCAATGAAAGGAGTAAAGCCTTCCGGGCATTTCCTGACCTGCCGCTGGACAGGCTGTTTTTTGAAACCGACGATGCGGCCTATTCCATTGACGAAATTTACGAAAAGGCGGCACGTTTGAGAAATATAAGCCTGAGGTCCCTGCAGGAGCAAATCAGGTTGAATTTTAAGAATTGTTTCGGGATAGAACCATGAATACAGAAGACTGGCAGATACGAACCGGGCTTTTATTCGGACCGGAAAATATTCTGAAACTAAAGAATAGTCATATCCTTGTTGCGGGATTGGGAGGTGTCGGGGGGTATGCTGCAGAACAATTGTGCCGTGCGGGAGTAGGAGAGCTCACACTGATCGATCATGACGTTGTACAACCTTCGAACAGGAACAGACAGATCATCGCACTGACTTCAACCAACGGAATGAAAAAGACCAGGGCAATTGCCGAAAGGTTATTGCAGATAAATCCCGAATTAAAACTGCACCTGGTTGAGCAATTCATCGATGAAACCAATGTGAGTGATGTATTCACCGACCGGTTCGATTTTATGATCGACGCGATTGATACCCTCTCTCCAAAAGTGGCGCTGCTTGCCGAAGGCGTGAAAAAAGGCCTTAAAATTGTCAGTTCCATGGGATCGGGAGGTAAAATATTCCCGTCTTTCGTTCAGGTTTGTGACATAGAAAAGTCACATCATTGCAAATTTGCTGCAATGGTCAGAAAATACCTTCACAGATTGAATATCAGATCAGGTATACAGGTTGTTTTTTCACCGGAAAAGGTCTCAAAAAAAGCAATACAGGTTACTGACGGGACAGGGAATAAAAGATCCGTAGCAGGTACTGTTTCTTATATGCCGGCTGTTTTCGGTTGTTACTGTGCCGCAGAAGTTGTTAAAGAGATCATAAGTTTTGAGGAGTAAAGACTTTGTATTGCACTTCTTTTAACGTGTCAGGGCCACATAATCTTTTATCAGTGAATTCAGAAATGCAAGAGGGTCACCGGTAGCTTTAATACCGGCATGATCTTCTATTCTTTGGAGCAACTGGTTCACCGCTTTAAGGTGATGCTCATTCCGGTATTTCTGATATCGGAAAGCTACCTCTTTGATTAAAAGCATTTCCTCTTCAGTAAACTGAACTACTTCGGGATGTGTTATCACATGGTTTTCCAGCTTTCCCAGTTGCATGATGTTTTCCAGTGAAAGCCTGCCTGCCGCCCTGACATTGATTACGGTTGTGTCTGCCAGGTAGTCCCCGATCCGCTGACTTCTGGGAGAAGATGCTATGGTAAGTGAGGCAATGGTACCTAATGTTGCATAGATGTCGACCAGCCGGAAAGCCCACCGCATGATGTAATCGTATAAGCCGATCTTTTCGCCCGTGAACTTTACCACCCTCAGGCCGATGGCCTTTTTCCCCGGGGATTGTCCGTTGTTCAGAATTTCCCATGCAAGGGAATAGAAACCAAAGATAGGAACCATTACCAGATAAAATGCCAATGACGGGGAATTCACCCCGATAGACACAAAAAGGTACAAAATACCAATGCTTGCCCAGATCATTATCTGGTCAATTAAATAGGCACCTATTCTTTCAATGAGTGTTGCTGTTTTGTATTCTATTGAAACATTTTGAGTGGTATTGATCTGAATCGTCTTCATGAATAGGTCAATTATTTCATATCTGTTCCGGGTGTGAAAATAAAAATTATTATTTTACAAGCGAAAATGTTTCCGGACAGGCGTAAATATTTATTAAACCATACCAGATGAAAGAATCAAGTTTTGTCAATCAAAACAAAGCAAAGTGGGAAGATCTGGAAAAGGAGCTCAGAAGCAGGAAAAAAGATCCGGATAAGATCAGCAGGCTATTCGTTCAGATAACCGATGATCTCTCTTTCGCACAGACGTTTTATCAGAGCCGTTCAGTGCGGGTTTATCTGAATGGAGTTGCCCAGATGCTGTTCAATAGTATTTACAGGAACAACCGGTTCAGATGGTCTGCCTTTATAAATTTCTGGAAAACAGATCTGCCGGTTATCATATACAACGCAAGGCAGGAATTTCTGATATCCTTGCTTGTATTTATTGTGGCCATGACCATTGGCATTCTTTCTTCTGTCAATGAATCGAATTTTGCCAGGCAGATACTGGGCGATGCTTATGTGGAGATGACACTGGAAAATATCAGGAACAATGATCCGATGGCGATTTACAAGGAGGGCAGAAAGATGGATATGTTCCTTGGAATTACCCTGAATAACATTTATATAGCCTTTTATACGTTTGTTTTTGGGATATTCCTTGGTATTGGCACAGTGATCAGTCTGATCAGAAATGGAATAATGGTTGGAACCTTCCAGTATTTTTTTATTGAACACGATCTTTTTAAAGAATCCTTCCTTACCATCTGGCAACATGGCACACTGGAAATTTCATCCATAATAATTGCAGGGGCCGCAGGATTGACCATGAGCCGGGGTATTTTGTTTCCCGGCACATACAAACGTTTGCAGGCATTAAAGTTATCTGCAAAAAGGGGGTTACGTATCATGCTGGGGATTGTACCCATTTTTATTTTTGCAGCTTTTATTGAAGGATTCTTTACCCGGTATACCGATTCTTCTGATACACTCAGGATATTTGTGATCTTGTTTTCACTTTTTTTTATCATCGGATATTTTGGGATTTATCCCCTGATTGTGGCCAGACGACACCCCGAAAAGATCAGGATTGCCGATAAGATAGAGTACACAGATAAATCGATACCTGATTTAATGGTCATTCAAACAGATGAACAGCTTTTTGCGTCAACGTTGAAAACGCTGAAAATATTCAGGCGGGTAATTATTTTAGCAGGCCTTGTACTGGCTTCCTTCCCGGCCATTCTGACGGCGTTTTTTGCAGATAAGCTTGTGCAGATCAAAGATGGTATTCTTTTTTCAGCCAGGGGTTATACTTCATTTTTCAATTACCGGGAAAATGTATCATTTTTTTTTATAAATACGGTATTATTGGCATTATGCCTCTTGATTGCTGCTGTTGTTGTCAGGAATTTAAGCAGTGGTAAAAAACAGTTTTCTTTTTCCGGACAACTGAGTCCCGGGATCATCATAAACGGTTTTCTGGCTTCACTGATCATCAATCTGCCGTATTTTATTGAGGGAGGCTGGAGCGTAACTATACAAATATTGATCCTGCCGGTCTTTGTTTTAGCACTATATGGCAGTATCATGAACAGGAATTTCCTTGTCCGGGGGATCGGGCATGCTTTTATATTGCTTGGAAAGTGTACCGGGAAACTGATTTTGCTGTATTTGAAATTTCTTTTTCTGTCTTTTGTGGCCTTGCTTCTTATCGGTTTACGGTTTTACTGGGATTTTCTTGAAGCATTAAGCTGGAATTTCCGGATGAACGAACAAATAGCAATACATATCTTTGATTTTGCGGTAACATTGATCTATTATTTTATTGTTTATTTTTCATTTGTTACCATTTCTATTGCAATATTTATTTTTTATCATACAGCCGATGAAATTACAAATGCCGGCTATCTGAAAGAAAGAATAAAAAAGATAGGCACGAAAAAAATTATAAAAGGATACGAGTTTGATCAGGAATAAATTGTTAAAATATACAATGCTGTTTTTACTTCTGTTCATTGTTAGCAGCAGCAGGAATAATGATCCCGGCATGGACAAATCCAACGACAATGTTATTTCCTATGAAAAATGGAAGGAAATCACGAGGGAAAGAAGTTACGTTGAAACATTCCGGGAAATTACCCCCCGCGATCGCAGAGACAGAAGATCCGTATTTAAAGGCTGGAGTTTTGAAAACGTAAAAACTTTCGTGTCTTTTATTGTCGGGACAATTCTGGTGATTTTGTTCGCTGTCATAATTTTCCTGATCCTGAAGTATTTTTTAAATTACTTTGATGAAAAGGTGCCAAACAAGCCTGGAAAAATTTCTTTCGATAACCTGGAAGAGAATTTACATGAATCGGATCTTGATGCATTATTGAACCGGGCACTTTCGGAAGGTGCTTATGCTTTATGTATAAGAATATACTACCTGAAAATAATCAAGTCTCTTTCTGAAAGACATTTCATTAACTGGAAGAAGGATAAGACCAATTACAGGTATGTGAATGAAATGGCAACCAGACCTGAAGGCAGGAAGTTTGTCTGGTTAACAAACGTATACGAACAGGTATGGTTTGGTAATACGAGGGTAGACAAATCCCTTTACGACAGTCTGAGAAAGCACTTTTCAGATTACCTGAATAAAATTAACCCTGGTGAAGCGTAGTACACTAATAGCCGTGATCATTATCGCAGCTGCTATCGCGTTAGCTGCATATGGGATAATTTACATCAGAAAATACCTTCCAAAATACAACTGGAACCCTGATTACCATGTGACAAGTTCTCAACCGTACGGGACTGAAGTTATGCTCAGGATATTTGAAGAAACAGGACTTTTTGGCAATGTTGAGGTACTGGATAATCCTCCTTTTGAGGCATTGGATACAATGAACAGGGACGCCCTTTATATTTTTATCGGGGGAACCGCATTTTACGATTCATTGTCTGCCTGCCGGGTCATGAAATTCATAAAAGAGGGGAATGATGCTTTTATAGCGGTCGAACAAATGCCATACTTTCTGAAGGAATATGCCTTAACAAAAAACGACAGTCTGTTTTATTTTAATTCAATTTATGATTCGGTTTTAATAACCCGCTTCCGGGATAGTATCAGGCAGGAGGGATTTGAATTTTATTTTCAGAGCTTTAAACATAAAACGAATTATAACTGGAGTTACATACCGGAAGGGAAGTTTGACAGTTCAGTGCTTGCCCTGGATCCTGAGATTATTTCTACCATTGATTCAGTCGGGGTAAATTGCTGGAGAGCAACCTATGGTAAAGGATACATCTACTTTCACACAACCCCTATTTTATTTACTAATTTTCATCTCATAAGTGATCCCGGATATTTCTATTTAAATACCATGATGAGTATAGTCGGAGAGCATGAAGTTTGTTACTGGGATGAGTATAATAAGATGTGGAATTTCAATTCAACGGGCAGGGCACAATTTAACGAAAGTCCGTTAAAGGTCTTACTTTCGCAGCGGAGCCTTCGCCTGGCATATTACATGACGCTTTTATTTATATTGTTTTACCTGTTATTCAGAGCAAAACGTATACAAAGACCGATTCCGCTTGTTCCTGAAAACAGGAACACGTCTGTTGAATATGTTAAAGCAGTAGGGACACTTTATTATCAGGCAGGCAATCATGCAGGTCTGGCAAAAAAGATGATGGATTTGTTTCTAACGTTTGTCAGACAGCGTTACAATATTTCTGCTTCTGCGGAACAGGAGGATTTGTCCCGTCAGGTAGTGCGAAAATCGGAGGTGGCAAGATCGTTGATTGATGAAACCTTTAAAGTATATTACAGGATAAGGTACAATCCCGATCCGGATAAAAGGGACATCATACGGCTTCATTCATTGCTTGAAAATTTTTATAAAAATTGTAAATAATATGTCAGAAAAAAATGTAAAAAAAACCGGTCACGAACAAAATCCTTCACAAGAAGAACCTGAGATCGGCGCGATTAGTCCGGAGATAGGCTTTGTGTACGATCTGACTCAGAAAGTCCGGAAAGAGTTGCATAAAGTGATTGTTGGTCAGGAAAGGCTTATTGACTTGCTGCTTGCCGGACTTCTCAGCAACGGGCATATTCTCATTGAAGGAGTTCCGGGCATTGCCAAAACATTGATCGTTAAACTTCTTGCAAGAACTCTTGATGTTGATTTCAAGCGTATTCAGTTTACTCCGGATCTTATGCCATCGGATGTAATAGGCACAAATGTCTTTAACATGAAATCTTCGGAGTTTCTTTTTAAGAAAGGGCCTGTTTTTTCAAATTTCATCCTGATCGATGAAATTAACAGGGCTCCGGCCAAAACCCAGGCGGCTTTATTTGAAGTAATGGAAGAAAAGCAGATCACTGTAGACGGAGAAACTTATCCGATGAACTATCCGCTGTTCATTGTTGCAACTCAAAACCCTATTGAGCAGGAAGGAACATACAAGTTACCCGAGGCACAACTAGACAGGTTTTTGTTCAGGATAAAGATGACTTATCCTGTCCTTGATGAAGAAAAGGAAATTCTGAATCGCTTTCGGTTAAAGGCTGAGCCGGATGTTGAAAAAAGCGTGAAAAAGGTCTTGGGGGCCAGACAACTTCAGCGATGTACAGATATTGTGAACAATGTCACTATTAAAGATGAATTGCTTGACTACATTGCCAACATCATTTATGATACCCGTAATAACGGGGATTTGTTTCTTGGGGCTTCCCCCAGGGCCTCCCTGGCCGTTATGAATACGTCAAAAGCTTTAGCTGCTATGAAAGGCAGGGATTTTGTGACTCCGGATGACATTCAGTTTGTAGCTTATCCTGTTCTCAATCACCGGATCATCTTAAGCCCCGAAAGAGAGATGGAAGGTCTTGAAGCAGAAGACATAATCAGAAGGATAATCAAGAAAATTGAAGTGCCAAGATGAAGGATTTTTTCCTCAGGCTGAATTTTTCGGGCCGGTTTTTTTTGTTTGCAGCCATAGATATTGCGCTTGTTGCATTGAGTTATGGATTGCCATTTCTTTTTTACCCCTCTGTTTTTCTTTTAGGGATATTACTGGTATTTACCATGGTAGATGTTTTCATCATCTTTAACCATAAAAATATATATTTCTGTAAAAGGAAACATCAGATGATGCTTTCCTTAGGCGATGATAACCAAATCGTTATCGAGATCCAAAACCTGACTTCATTTCCTCTTCGGATCAGGATTATAGATGAGTTACCGGAACAATTACAGAACCGCGACTTTTTAATTCGGGATGTCATTAAACCGAAAGAATCAAAGGAAATCAGATACGCTGTTCATCCAACCGAAAGGGGGAACTATAACTTTGGTAATTTGATTATCTACTCACTTACAAGATCAGGATTAGCTGAGAGAAAAGATGCCTTTAACCTCAATGAGACGATACCGGTATATCCTTCAATCATTCAGATGTACCAGTATGAGATAATGGCCCTTAGACGATTCCAGGTCAATAAACTGGAAAGCAAGTGGCAGAACCAATACCCTGATGGTTAATCAATATGAGGATGAAAGGGCTCAACCTGTATACAGTGTTATTGACAAAAGCAGGATAATGAAAATGCCGTTTAACGGGTTGAGCTTGCTGGACTATGCAATAAATTCAAGCCTTATGATCTCGAACATTGCCCTGAGGAAACATGATAAAGCGGGCCTTCTTACATTTGGGAATAAACTGGGGACTTTTATTAAAGCCGGCAAACAATACAGTCAGCTAAGAAAAATACTTATTGCTCTTTATGCCGAGAAAGAGAGTATCGCAGAAGCTAATTATGAGCTTCTTTACAGTGCAATACGCAGTTTTATCAGGGGAAGGAGTCTGTTATTTCTATACACTAATTTTGAGAGTATCTATGCTTTGGAGAGGGTTCTGCCACTGCTAAGGAAGATAAACAGGATGCATCTGCTGGCACTTATTATTTTTGAGAATACCGAACTGATTGAATTTGCAGACAAGCCTTGTGAAGATCTGTTCGACATTCAGCTTCAAACAACTGCCAAAGATTTTATCCAGCAGAAAGATCTGATATTGCAGGAACTGTTTCATCACGGTATTCAAACGATCAGAACAAAACCGGAAGATCTTTCGCTCAATACGGTAAACAAATATCTTGAATTGAAAGCAAGGGGTTATATATAGAATTAAGTATATGCTTTGACTGGAGCGGCAGCAGTTGCTGCCAAGGGTGGTTAGCACTTGGCTTATTGGCTATTGGGTTCCTGGTTGTTTGGTGCTTGGTTCTGGGCTGATCTTCAATTTCGAATGTTCAATGACGAATATCGAATGTTGAAGTAACTATTTTTTTGGTTACTGGTTGCTGGACACTTGGTGCTTGTTGTGTAATCGTGAAACTTAACTGAAACTGGTTAAATAAAACATACGATTAACTCTCCGGAATCTTTATTTCATTAGTTATTCGATTACTTAGGTCTTATGTAATTCAGCACCTTTTCTATTGGATACCGTCTGGGAAAAATTGCGTGGCAATTGAAGCTCCTCGCCGTAGGCGGCGAGGAATCTTCGATCCTTGTTTATTATTTTTGTGTTCGCTAACGCTCACAGGATTCAAGTGAGTCTTTCAGGCGGGAGGGCATTTTGGAGGAATTTTGTTTGAGCGACGACGAAGGAGGAGTGAGTTTAATTCCGCAGGGAGAAAGGCTTACGATAGAATTCAAGCTATTTTTCCTGAACGGAGACCTTTTTTGTTTCCTTTTTTATGTGGATGATAAAAAAGGAAATCGAACTGTTCGGGAACAGTTCGAAAAAGTGGCTTGTACGTATGAAACAAACCATAAGCTTATCAGTATCTTCATTTCAGTTCGAGTAAT
>JASFVU010000503.1:0-3126 GCA_050049665.1 Bacteroidales bacterium
GCATATTCTGCTTGCACGTCAGGTAAACGTTCCTAAAATTGTGGTTTTTCTGAACAAGGTGGATATGGTGGATGATGAAGAACTACTGGAACTCGTTGAGATGGAAGTTCGTGAACTTCTTGACTTTTATGAGTTTGACGGAGAAAACACCCCCGTCATTTCAGGTTCTGCATTAGGAGCTATGAACGGAGAAGAAAAATGGATTGCCAAGATCATTGAATTGATGGAAAAAGTTGATGAATGGATCCCTGTTCCGCCAAGAGATAAGGACAAACCGTTCCTGATGCCTGTGGAAGATATCTTTTCAATCACAGGACGTGGAACAGTAGCAACAGGAAGAATTGAAACCGGTGTTATTCACACAGGGGATGAAATGGAAATGATCGGTCTCGGTGCCCAGGGTCGTAAGACGGTTTGTACGGGAGTTGAAATGTTCCGTAAAATTCTTGATGAAGGAGAAGCCGGTGATAATGTTGGTCTTCTTCTGCGTGGTGTTGATAAGAACGAGATCAAGAGAGGTATGGTCCTTGCGAAACCCGGATCAATCACTCCTCACACAAAATTCAAGGCTGAAGTGTATGTTTTGAAAAAGGAAGAAGGCGGACGTCATACTCCTTTCCATAATAAATACCGTCCTCAGTTTTACCTGAGAACACTCGATGTTACAGGTGAGATCCAGTTACCGGAAGGTACGGAAATGGTAATGCCGGGAGATAATGTAACCATTACTGTTGAATTGATCACCCCGGTTGCTATGGATAAAGGATTGCGTTTTGCTATTCGTGAAGGTGGCAGAACCGTAGGTGCTGGTCAGGTAATTGATATTATAGAATAATTATATAGTTTATCTGATTTTTGGAAGGTAGATCCTTCGGGATTTATCTTCTGCTTGTATATCCGGGAGCAAATTGGTTTTGAAATGGGTTTAAACTCATTTCGACCTAACAGAGTCGCCGAACAAACAGATTAAGAGTTAATAAATCCTCAATTACGCAAAGACACGGGTGTAGCTCAGTTGGTAGAGCACTGGTCTCCAAAACCAGGTGTCGGGCGTTCGAGTCGCTCCTCCCGTGCTAATCTTATATGATATGAAAATTATCCGGTATTTTAAAGAGGCTTATTCAGAACTTGTTTATAAAGTAACCTGGCCATCGTGGGAAGAATTGCAGGGAAGTGCCATCGTTGTCATGATAGCATCGTTCATCATTGCTCTCATTATTGCTTTGATGGATCTGGCATTTAAGAATCTCATGACAGGCATATACGGTTTATTCTATTAGTCTATTGAAAGAAAAGCCATGGAAGAGCAAATAAAAAAATGGTATGTACTGCGTGCTATTGGCGGAAAGGAAAAAAAAGCCAAAGAGTATATCGAGAGTGAAGTATCCAGGCTTAACCTTCAGGAGTATGTAACCCAGGTACTGATCCCTACCGAAAAGGTATACCAGATCAGGAACGGGAAGAAGATCAGCAAGGAGAGAAATTTCTTTCCGGGATATGTTTTAATCGAGGCTGTATTAGTAGGAGAAATACCTCATATTTTAACGAACATCCCCCATGTGATCGGATTCCTGGGACAGAAGGCGGATGAAGAGCCAACGCCATTGCGTATGGCTGAAGTGAACCGGATATTAGGGAAAGTGGATGAACTGGCTGCCGGAGAAGAAGAAATGAATACTCCGTTTTTTGTTGGAGAAACGGTGAAAGTAATTGACGGACCTTTCAATAGTTTTAACGGGATTATTGAAGAAGTAAATGAAGAAAAGAAGAAACTCAAAGTGATGGTGAAGATTTTTGGTCGTAAAACACCGCTTGAGTTGAGCTTTATGCAGGTAGAAAAAGAATAAAAATAATACAAAATCGGATTGTTACGAAAACCTTAATGCTTCCTGAGTAACTGTCTGGTTTAGTATCTCAGTAATAAATCGGAAATATAAATTAAAAATGGCAAAAGAAGTTGCTGGACTGATTAAGTTGCAAATTCGTGGAGGTGCCGCAAACCCTTCACCACCTGTTGGTCCTGCTTTGGGTGCAAAAGGAGTGAACATTATGGAATTCTGTAAGCAGTTCAATGCCCGTACTCAGGAAAAAGCAGGAAAATTGTTGCCGGTGGTTATTACGGTTTATCAGGATAAATCATTTGATTTCATCGTGAAAACCCCTCCGGTTGCAGTTCAATTGCTTGAAGCTGCCAGGATCAAAAAAGGTTCTCCGGAATCGAACCGATCGAAAGTAGCTTCGGTGACATGGGAACAGGTTAAGGTGATTGCCGAAGACAAAATGCCTGATTTGAACGCATTTACAGTGTCTTCAGCAATGAAAATGGTCGCCGGTACCGCCCGAAGTATGGGAATTAACGTGAAAGGTCAATTCCCTGCAATGTAGTTTGGTATTTTAATACTACGTGAATACAATGGCGAAACTTACAAAAAATCAAAAATCAGCATTAGAAAAGCTTGAGCCTGGCAAACATTACTCTTTAACGGAAGCAGCCAAACTTTTGAAGGAAATTACTTACACAAAATTTGATGCTTCTGTTGATATTAATGTCCGTTTGGGAGTAGATCCGCGAAAATCCAATCAAATGGTGCGTGGGATCGTTACACTGCCTCACGGTACGGGCAAGGATATCAGGGTACTGGTATTGTGTACACCCGACAAGGTGGACGAGGCCAAACAGGCAGGAGCGGACCATGTTGGACTGGACGATTACATCGAGAAGATCGAGAAGGGATGGACGGATGTTGATGTCATCGTGACCATGCCATCTGTGATGGGTAAAATCGGTAAGTTGGGCCGGGTACTCGGACCGCGTGGGTTGATGCCCAATCCGAAAAGCGGAACAGTGACCATGGAAATCGGTAAAGCTGTCGAAGAAGTAAAGGCAGGAAAGATCGATTTTAAGGTCGACCGCTACGGAATTGTGCATACCACGGTTGGAAAGATCTCTTTTTCAGCCGATAAAATTGCGGAGAATACCCGGGAGTTTTTACAGACCATCACTAAGCTAAAGCCTGCCTCTGCAAAAGGTACATACATAAGAAGTATCTATCTTTCCAGTACGATGAGTCCCGGTGTTCGGATTGATGCTAAAGCAATTGATGAATAATTAAAAGTAAATCAGTA
>JASFVU010000051.1:0-9879 GCA_050049665.1 Bacteroidales bacterium
GAACGACAGCCTGAAACGTTTGGATACCGGTCATATTGATCTGCTGTACATTCATGGTGTGGATCCGTTGACTCCGCCCGAAGAGACCATGCGCGGTCTTGAAGACGTTGTCAGGTCCGGAAAAGTCAGGTACCTCGGAGTGAGCAATCATCCTGCCTGGAAGGTTATGAAAGCCAATGGAATAGCAGAACGTATGGGCTGGAGCCGGTTCGTTGCTTCGCAGAACTACTACAGCATCGCGGGTCGTGATATTGAACGGGAGATCGTTCCCATGGTTCAGGATCAGGGAATGGCCCTGATGCCATGGAGTCCTTTGGCCGGAGGATTCCTGTCGGGTAAGTACACCAGGGAGAAGTCAAAAGCCGGTGACAGCAGAAGGGACGAATTTGATTTTCCTCCTGTCAACAAGGAAAAAGCTTACGACATTATCGATGTTATGCTGAGGATAGGAAAATCGCACGATACTTCGGCAGCCAGGGTAGCGCTGGCATGGATGCTGAAAAAACCCGGAGTTACCAGCATCATCATCGGAGCAAAACGGAAAGAACAACTGACAGACAACCTGGCCGCGGTCGACCTGGAACTGACAGATGCGGAGATGCAGGAACTGGATACTGTCAGTGCTCTCAGCCCTGAGTATCCCGGCTGGATGGTGGAACGGCAGATGACAGGCCGGTGGCCGGAGTAATGCTCATCCGGGAACAGGATCAATCGATAATGGCTACCTTTCGTAAACTATTTACAATAGACAAACCAACATATTGGATCATGAAAAAAAAATTGCCTGTCATGTTCGTTGCCGGCTTCCTTGCATTTTTTATGAGTTGCAGGAACACCGGTAATGAGAAACAAGTAAACGATACTGCAGAGTCCGATGCGGACAATGCAGGGCTTACGATGCCTCCGGGGTTCAGTGCCCTGAAAGTAGCTGCCGGTCTGGGATCGGCACGTCACATGGCCGTGACTTCGGAAGGGGATATTTATGTGAAACTGAACCGGCTGAAAGACGGAAAAGGGATCTTGTTTTTGTCCGACACGAATGGTGACGGGAAGACCGACAATGTCATGGGATTTGGTGATTACAAGGGAACGGGATTGCACCTGACCAAAGACTATTTATACGCTTCTTCCGATGAAGAAGTGTTCCGGTACAAACTTGACGGCAACCAGAGAGTGACGGACCCTGATGCTCCTGAAACCATCGTTACCGGTTTGATTAACCGGAGACAGCATGCCTCGAAATCCATTACAACGGATGGTAACGGGTTTATTTACGTCAATATAGGGGCCTATTCCAATTCCTGCCAGGAGCAGGACAGGACCAGGGGATCTCAGGGCATGATGCCTTGTCCGATTCTTGATTCCGCAGGAGGTATCTGGCAGTTCAGTACTTCACGTCTCAACCAGACTTATGGTGACGGGATACGTTATGCCACCGGTTTGAGGAATGTGGTGGGACTCGACTGGAATACACAGGTGAACAAGCTTTTTGTCATGATGCACGGCAGGGATCAGCTTCACGATCTGTACCCCGGCCTGTATGATATTGAAGCTTCTGCAGAACTGCCTGCGGAAACCATGTATATGATCGAAGAGGGAGACAACGCCGGATGGCCGTATGTTTATTACGATCAGTTGCAGGAAAAGAAGATCCTGTCGCCCGAATATGGCGGTGACGGAAATACAGAGGCAGGAGAAGACGCGATAGATCCCGTGATGGCTTTTCCCGGACACCTGGCTCCCAATGATCTGTTGTTCTATACAGGCGAAATGTTCCCGGAAAAATACAGGAACGGGGCTTTAATAGCTTTTCACGGATCGTGGAACAGGGCACCCGAACCGCAGGAAGGATTTTATGTGGTTTTTGTACCGTTTGAGAACGGCAAACCTTCCGGTGACTGGGAAATATTTGCCGACGGTTTTGCCGGTAAAGAAGAAATCGTCTCGCCGGGAGACGCCGAACATCGTCCCTGCGGATTGGCACAGGGTCCTGACGGATCACTTTATGTTTCCGACGATGCGGGAGGGACCATTTTCAGGATTCTCTACAAGGAATAAGTTCATACCTGGATAGATTATGAATGTACTGATCCGGAATATACTGCCTGTATGTAACAGTGGTACACTTCGGTTGTTTATATTATTGCTTTTTGTTGCAGGATGCGGCAGGACACGGACTGATCCTGGGAAAACAGCTCAAACACCGGAAATGAACGGATCTGTTGCACGTGGAGAAGAGGTTTACCGGCTCAGGTGTCTGACATGCCATCAGGTGAATGGCAGCGGGGTGCCGAATATTGCACCTTCACTGAAAGGATCGGCCCGGGTATCGGGTGATAAATCCCGCCTGATAGTGACGATCCTCAGCGGATTCAATGAAAACATGGAGATCGGAGGGGAGTATTATGCAAATCCAATGCCTTCCTTCCGCGATCTGACCGATCGTGAGATCGCCGATGTGCTGACTTACATCAGGTACCAATTTCAGGACAATGCCGATCCGGTAACGCCGGCGGAAGTCAAATCGGTAAGGGAACAGGGAAATTGAAATTGAAAACCCTGTCAGGGTTGCAGACCCTGACAGGGTGAGCGCAGGAACTATCCTCCAAAGACTTTCTGCTTATTGTCTGCTTATTTGCATTTTCTTTTTATTAAGTTCTCTATCACATATAAAAGCATAGAAGTTTATATCATAGTTCCGTTTTGTTTTTAATGGTCTTATTTTGTAAATTACGGTCATTATAACCGCCTCCGATTACGGTTATAGGCAAAGGTCATTCTCTTAGGTAATCGTTATGAGATTCATACTAAAACTCTACAATGAAAGTGCTGAGCGGAAAGTGATCCCTGTGAACTATCAATATCCTGTTTCGGCCTGGATATATCATACATTAGGAAATGCCGACGGAGAATTTGCGGAAAAGCTGCATGCTACAGGATACGTATCCGGTAAACAACATTTCAAGAACTTCACCTTTTCAAGGTTGCAGTTTCCTCCCGGAGGCTTTAAGATAGATCGTGACAGGTTATGTGTTTTAAGTAATGAATTTCAGTTGGTTTTGTCATTCAGATTACCGGAAATTACGGAGTCTTTCATCAAAGGTCTGTTTGCCGGTTCTGCTTTGAAAATATACGACAAAGCAGGAGGGGCCGAATTTGCGGTTAAAAGCATTGAATGCGTCTCCGACCCTCATTTTTCGGATAAAATGCTGTGGCAAACCATATCTCCTGTTATTGTAAGCAGGCCGCATGAACGTAACGGCAGACTCATACCCGACTACCTGGAACCACAGCATAAAGAATACAAAAAGTATTTTATACAGAACCTGGTACGAAAAGCCGCATCGGCAGATACTGTTGAAACGGATTCG
This sequence comes from Bacteroidales bacterium, assembly GCA_050049665.1. Classification (GTDB taxonomy): domain Bacteria; phylum Bacteroidota; class Bacteroidia; order Bacteroidales; family UBA10428; genus UBA10428. The sequence goes on from JASFVU010000051.1 coordinate 3,372, forward strand.
GAAAGCATCGGTTTCAAACCGGTAACAGAAGCCCGTAAAAGGGGAATAACCTTAAAAGCCGGCACACCGGCCCAGACCAAGGTAATAAGTTACGATTTTGCTTTTGAGCTGGTTGCTCCCGAAGCATTGCAAAAAGTATTGTACCACGCCGGCGCAGGTGAACTGAATGCCCAGGGGTTTGGGTGTGTGAAGGAATTAAACGTAGGAAAAGAAATAGCTGAATTTAAAACTAAGGACTTAGTTAAACAGGGAATGTAAATTAAGATATATGTTTAGGTATTTTTCACATATCAAATGATATTTAAGTATGCGAATTCATTTAATGATTGATAGTTCAAGTAAGGTCATACCCTATGACCATCAACCACTTCTTGTCGGCGTGATTCATAGATGGTTAAATTGGAACAAAGAACATGGACAGATATCATTGTACAGTTTCTCACGACTTGAAGGTGGAAAGATTATGCAAGAAGGTCTTAAGTTTGAAAAAGGAGCTTCATTCTTTTTTAGTTCTTACAATGTAGATTTAATAAAGAAAATGATTGCAGGGATTCAAACTGATCCTTCAATGTTTCATGATTTATATGTATCAGAAGTCATACTTCAGGAAGATCCCGATTTAACAGATCGGGAAATATTCTTTGTGGCAAGCCCGGTTTTTATTAAACGAAGAGTGGAAAGAAAAATAGACCATATCATATTTAGTGATCCGCGTGCTGACTTATGTTTGAAGGAAACGCTACAAACAAAAATGAAGAAAGCGGGAATTAAAGATGAATCATTTGATATACGGTTTGATAAATCTTACCCAAGAGCAGGAACAAAAAAAATTACTTATCATGGAATTGAAAACAGAGCCAGTTGGTGCCCTGTAATCATTCAGGGCAAACCAGAAACTAAGCTATTTGCATGGAATGTAGGGTTAGGTAATTCTACAGGAATCGGATTTGGAGCAATAAAATAAATATTATGAAACTATATATTGTTAAATATTCAGGTCCGTTTGGGTTTATTAAACCTTGGACAGCCGTTCGAGATAGTGAAACATATAGTCAGCAATTTTTGACACCATCTATTGTAGCCGGGATAGAACGAAAGCTTTTTCCTGAACTATTAGAAAAAAATAGCGGAAATGATGATGGGGAGATTAAGAAAATTGTGGGACATAGATTGAATTATTGTGGATTAAGTGTGCAACAAGAAAAAACATGGTCAAAAGGAGGTATCCAAATTAAATGTGAAAAAGGAATTTACAAAACTAATCTTGGTATTATTGATAGAGGAATAATGCTAGAGCCTAACCTATATCTGGCATTTATTAAAAAAGAATATGCGGAAAGAGCCTATACACAAAATATCTGTCTATGCCGAAATGAAGATATTTTATTACCTGTTGATTTATTAAAAATGGATTCAGAATCCTTTGAATCCATCGAAGGATTTGAATTGGTGTTTTCAACAAAAAATGCAGGTTTTAAAGTTGGTTATAACAGGTTCAAAAATGTAAAAGAAATGTATGGAGAGTTAAAAGTTGTAGGTAATCCAATAAGAGAATATTAATGAAGCAAATAGAAAATATATTTGCTAAAAGTGTGAACTATGGTTCTGTTAGTTTACTCGACCATACTAAACAAGTAGTAGATGCTATTACTTTATTTGCTAATAGTTTTTATACAAAATTCGATATTGAATTAGCAATTAAAGGGTCTGTTTTACACGATTTAGGAAAAGCACATCCTGCATTCCAGCAAAAAATCAAACAGATTAATGCAAAATCAATTCAAGAAGAAAGAGAGCAATCTTTTATCCACAGGCATGAGCTATCTTCTTTAGCATTCCTTCCTGTTTTTCCCGAAAAGGATTGGCCTGCAATTATTGAAATGGTTGTTGCACATCATAAATCCATTGAAAATGATTCAAAAGAAAGAGGCATTCTTGATTTAGACAACAACTACAGGCATTGGATTGAAAATCACTTAAAAAATTGGAATAAATGGAGTACATATGGTTTAGAGATAATTAAAGAATTTGGATTTGAAACCAGAAGTATATCTCAAACAGAAGCAAATGAAGCCTTACAATATGTAGTTAAATATTGCGAAAACAAAAGAAAAGGGTGGTCAAATTGGAGAGGATTGTTAATGGCTGCCGACCATTTTGCATCTGCATTCTCACATAAAACAAAGGATAATCTGGAGCATTTATTTGAGGTACCTGACTTATCATTTTATCATAATCCTGAAAGGCAAAATAATTTGTTTCCATTATCAAAGATTCCAACAAGCATTGATAAAACACACACATTAGTTGTTGCACCAACAGGAGCAGGAAAAACAGATTTTTTATTGAAAAGATGTCAGGGCAGAATTTTCTATACATTGCCTTTTCAGGCATCAATTAATGCCATGTGGGAAAGGTTCAAAAAAACTATACCAAACAAAGATATTCGTTTATTGCATGCTACCTCAAAAATTGTGGTGGGTAAAAAGATTGAAGAACGCATTATTCAACCACTGGTTGGTTCATCAGTAAAAGTACTTACACCACATCAATTGGCAGCCATTGTTTTTGGTATTTCTGGCTTTGAAAGCATAATGCTCGATATTGAAGGTTGCGATATTATTCTCGACGAAATACATACTTATTCTGACTATTCTAAAGCAATGGTTTTAGAAATAGTAAAAGCATTGGTAAGCCTAAACTGTAAAATTCATATTGGAACTGCTACAATGCCATCTGTTTTGTACAAAGAATTGCTGAAAATATTAGGAGGAGAAAGCCATGTTTATGAAGTAAGCCTGGATAAAGCCGTTTTAGAAAAATTCAACAGACATCAAATCCATAAAGAAGAGACCCAAGAATCATTAAATGACATTTTAAATGAAGCCATTTCAAAAAATGAAAAGGTGTTGGTTATTTACAACACCATCAACCAGGCACAAGATACCTTTAAAACAATAAAAAATCTGTTTCCTACAATTCCAAAAATGTTAATTCATAGCCGTTTTAAACGAGGCGACAGGGTTAACTTAGAAAATGAATTAAAAACAAAGTTTAATGGTGACGGAAGTCCTGAATTTAAAAATGGATTGAATCCTTGCATTGTAGTTTCCACGCAAGTTGTTGAAGTTAGTCTTGACATTAGCTTTGACAGGATGATTACGCAATGTGCCCCATTGGATAGTTTAATTCAACGTTTTGGAAGGGTGAACAGGAAGCGGACTAACGAAACCATTGGAAAATATAAACCTATCCACATTTTGCCGCCGCAAGAAAGGACTTTACCCTATAAAAAGGAAATTGTAGAACAAAGCTTCGACCAATTACCTAGTAATGGAATTGTTTTACAGGAATCGGAATTACAATCAAAAATTGATGCTGTCTATCCGGAATTGGATATTAAAGAAATTGATATCCATTTAAAATTCAAGAATGGAGATATCATACTTAAAGAACTTACAAGCTGCAAAAAAGCAGTTTTGGTGGAAGCCCTTGAAATTGAAAGTGCATCTTGCATTTTGGAAGAAGACAGGAACAAATATCTGGAAGCTGATTGGGGAAAACGTGTTTATATGGAAATCCCTATCAATTGGAAAACGATTTCGCGCTATAGGAATGAATTTGAACAATTGCAGGTTGGCACAAATCCATTTGTTATTCCTCAACCCAAAACCGACTATATGAAATATGGTCTTGAATTAATTGAACACGATAAATTTTTATAATATGTATACGAGTTATATTGGATTAAAATTCCTGAAAATATACAATGAGAAAAAAGGTACAAACTATAATGCCGAAGATTTTTTTAATGAAATTATTTTTCCATTGTTCTTTAACGATGATAAGCATTTTCTAAACGTAGCCAATTCTTCTTTCTTTCAATCAGTCTCTCAAAAATTGATGGAAGAAGGAAAGTCTATTCATCAAATAAAATTAGAGCGTTTTCATAAAAATGTAAAAGAAGATGGAGCATCACTTACTACAATGGTTGGTTATGCTGCACAAGGAATTATGGCTGGAACATCTGGTCAGCTAACTTCAATGGATTATGCAATAGATGAAAATGAGATGTATGCTTCATGGATTGGTGTTGGTCTTTCTATCTCTATGGGAGGTGGTTTTTCTATATTATTAGATAAACCAGAGGTAATAGAGGTACTTTTTAAAGGGTGGCAATTTTATAGAGACTTATTGTCACAAACACCAAATTTAAAAGGAAACCAAATAGATGTTTGGAACTCTTATTGGTTGTCCCATGCATTCTCAAAGAATTTTGATGAAGATAACCCTTTAGATGATTTTCATATTCCCGACCCTGTACCATGCAAATCAGCTAAGTGGAAAGCGATGGGGTTAATTGAATTTGAAGCTAATAAATGGTCAAAAGTAGTTTTTGCATTGTCACGAAAATATCCACATGAGACAATAACTGCAAATGCATTCAAGTTTGCTGATATGAATGTCACACTTGGTTTCATTAATTTTTACTTACCTCAAGTTGTAAAATTCCACGAACTCAAAGAAAAAATACTTATTCCTAAAGAATCCATAGTTCTCCAAGAAGAAGAAATAGAAAGCCTTACAACTTATTTTTCTTTTAAAGGAGCTTGCCGTATGGGCACTATAGGGCTTAAAGCTTTAGAACCTGATAAATTACGGGAATATATGCCTGAACCTATTGGGGAAAACAAAGAATATAAATTCACTAATGAAGAATCATATAAACAATATCAACTTTTTAAACTTTGGATAACAGCTATGATAAACAAAACTGAACTTTTAGAATCAGCTACCAAAATGGCAGCTATTCTGGTTGAAATAGAAAATCAACAAGTAGAAACTGGACGGGGTAAGACAGAAGTATCCCAAAAAAGTAAAGAATTTCTAAATGTCAGAAATTTAAAAGAATTTACTGATGGACTAACCGAAATGTTAGGAGAAATCTCCGAAAAAGAAGCTATAAGAAATACCTTAGTTGAAGTTTTAAGGATGCCCCTTGATTTATTCCCCCTATTTATCACTTTAATAAAATTTGAATACAACTATTTAAAAAAGAACTAAACAATACAAATATGAAAAATTCACCATTCATTTATTTACGCGGCTTAAGATATGCCGAACATACTGTTTTTGGAGTAGAAAACGGCCAAAAATATTATTGGGATAGTCAATTTAATCGTCAAATGGCATATTCAAGCGGGCAACAAGTCAAAAGGTCTGTTATGGAAGGTTTAACAACAGCCATTAATGTGCCATTTGCAGCCATTACATTTAATTGGGAGATTAAAGATAAAAAGGCCGAAATGAAACAGCCTTATCATCCATGTAATCCGTTACATGTTGACCAACTTATTGGTGGTTATATGCGTTCGGTTACAGGTGATGTTACTGTAAAAAGAAGGAGTCCTTTATCAATATCAGCAATGCGTCCATTGCATCCATTATTAGGCGGTCTTGAAAGAGAAAAAGAAGCAGCTAATTTTGATAGAAAGAGCTTTCCTGCTAATTATAAAACAAGTGATAAAGAAGAAAATGAAGCAGGTGCTAATAATGTAAGGGTATTTAAAACAGTTAATAAAAAGCAAGTTGAATTGTCTAATGACGAATTGCAAAAATGGTTATCATCAAACGAAAGACAATTACCTCCACATTATTACAAACCAGAATCTTTATCAAGAGCCTCTGGCCTTTTTGTTTACGATATAGCAATTGATTTGCGAACTCTGTTTTGTGTTTCAACAAATAAGCTGGAACCTGAATTATTCCCCGAAATTGAAGAAAAATTAAAAGCAGAAAATTGGACAAAAGGTGAAAATATTTTTGGGGAATGCCTGATTTGTCCTAAAGAAAAAAGAAAAGAAATCATTAAAGCTCTTGCTCATGCTTTAATTAACTGGCGAATTACGTCAAACCAGGCCCGTACATTTAGTATTATGGAAACAATGGCTATAGCTATGAGCGATAATGCAAATCAAATAGGTTATTCTATTCGAGGTGAACTTCGCGACGATGTAGAACGTCAACAAGCCGTTCCGGTAATCGACGAGTCTGCAAAAGCAGAAATATTTATTACCCCAAAAGCATCACATTCAATTATTGGAGTTGTTGGCAGTGCCGACGCCCTTGAGCGTGCCGAACAAACATTAATCGATAAAATGAATGCTTTTGACTATGAAAATCAGTTGAGTAAAACTTAACTTGTTTATATTTTAATACTTGAAGTGAGTTTAACACTTACTTTAATCGAAGTCACAAGCCATGCCAAACCCACAGATACCTTTAGAGGCTGAAAAGTTTTATCACATATACAACCGCGGAATAAACAGTTGCAGTTTGTTTTGCAAAGGGGCGGATTACGAACATTTTTTTAGGCTGTATGAAAAGTTTATCGATCCTGTTGCCGAAACGTATGCCTGGGTGCTTATGGGAAATCATTTTCACCTGCTGATAAGGATAAAAAGCAATATCTGTTATAAATATTCAGGATCAATAAACTTTTCATACA
>JASFVU010000052.1:0-9873 GCA_050049665.1 Bacteroidales bacterium
TACATTTGAAGGAGTTGGAAAAGAGGGTTTGCCATGGCTAAAACGTGTTAAGGAAGAATTGAATATGTACACGGCCACGGAAGTGGCAAATGCTTCTCATGTTTTTGAGGCCTTAAAACATGGTGTGGATATTCTCTGGATCGGAGCCCGGACGACAGCAAACCCGTTTGCCGTGCAGGAAATTGCAGATGCTGTAAACGGAGTAGAAATCCCCGTTATGATCAAAAACCCTGTTAATCCGGATGTTGAACTATGGATTGGCGCACTGGAAAGGATCAACCAGGCAGGAATAAAAAAACTTGCAGCAATCCATCGCGGATTCTCTACATACGGAAAATCATTGTACAGAAATGATCCTCACTGGCAAATTCCCATTGAACTGAAAAGACGGATCCCTGAACTTCCTCTCATTACGGACCCCAGTCATATTTGTGGTGACAGAGATCTCTTATTCGAAGTTTCACAAAAAGCCATGGATCTTAACTTTGAAGGGCTCATCATCGAAACTCACTGCAATCCGGATAAAGCCCTGAGCGATGCCGCTCAACAGATTACACCTCAATTACTGAAACAAATGCTTTCAGATCTTGTGCTCAGAAAAGCAAATGTGGATAACGCTGTAATTATGCATACATTAGATGACTTGAGAAACCAGATCGACAAATTTGATGACAGGCTTATGGAGATACTCGGACAAAGGATGAAGGTGGCCGATAAAATCGGCAAATACAAAAAAAAGAACAACATTACCATCCTTCAATCCACCCGTTGGGACGAATTGCTGAATCAAAGAATAATAAACGGCGAAAAAAAGGGACTGAGTGAAGACTTCATCATCAAAGTATTCAGAGCCATTCACCAGGAGTCTATCAATCACCAGACAAAAGTAATGAATGAATAGAATTTACTAATTTCAACATCGTTTTTAATGTTCCGATAGTTTCATGAAAGTTCTTGAAGTCAAAGCCGAATCACAGTCCTCGAAAATACTGATCGGGGAAAAACTCTCTAACCTGACATCTTACATCAAAGGCAGGAATGTTATTATTTTAACCGATTCCAACATCTTAAAATATTACAAAAACAACCTGCCGTCAGGAATACCTGTTATTGAAATAGGACTTGGGGAAAAAAACAAAACATTGAAAACAATAGATATGATCATGGGAAGGTTGCTGGAACTGGAAGCTGACCGGACAAGTTTTCTGCTGGCCATCGGAGGCGGAATTGTATGCGATGTGGGCGGTTTTGCCGCTTCCGTGTATATGAGAGGAATACCGTTCGCTTTTGTTTCAACCACTCTCCTCTCCCAGGTCGATGCCAGCGTTGGCGGGAAAAACGGGGTTAACTACCAAGGGTATAAAAACATGGTAGGCGTATTCAATCAACCTGAATTCGTTCTATGCGACAACCACATGTTTGCCACGCTTGAACAGGAGGAGTTCAGGTCCGGTTTTGCAGAAATTATCAAAGCGGGAGCTATAAGGAATTCCGATTTATTTAATTATTGCAGGAATAATGCTGCGGCCGCTCTTGCCAATGAAGAAGAGGTGATCACAAACATGATCTATGAATCGGTGAAAGTGAAAGCCGAAGTTGTTGAGGCCGACGAAAAGGAACATGGCGAACGCAGGTTACTGAACTTCGGGCATACCTTTGCCCATGCCCTGGAAAAAACAACCGGGATCTTGCATGGTAAAGCAGTAAGTACCGGTATGGTACTGGCTGCAAAAGTATCGCACAAATTAGGCATGCTTTCAAAAGAGGAAGTGGATGAACTTACTCAGGTACTTAACAGCTACGGATTGCCGACAAAATCAGGAATTCCGTTGAGTGAACTGTTTTCAGCAATGAAACAGGACAAAAAAAGAGCGGGGGATTTCATTCATCTGGTTCTTCTGAATAAAACAGGCCATGCCGTAACACAAAAACTCAGTTATAAAGAACTACAATCCATCATCAATGATCTGCGTAGCAATATCTGATACAACGGCGGAATCCTGTATGGAAATACTTGACTCCGTGCAAATGGCTGAGATCAGGCTCGATCTCAATAATTTTACCGATGAAGAAACAGGACGGATTTTCAGTCACTCCACTCCCACCATTGCTACATGCCGTCCCGGAAAAACAAGAACGGAGGATCAATTCCGTCAGCTTTCTACGGCAATCAGGGCAGGTTCTGACTATGTTGATATAGAGATAGAATCGGAAAAAAAACAACGGGAGGCAATCATTTCCCTGGCAAAGGAACATACATGCAAAATTATCGTCTCCTACCATAATTTTGACATTACACCCGGTCTGAAAGAATTATGTAACATTCTTGATCAGTGTTTTTTGCTGGGAGCGGACATTGCCAAAATTACCACACAATCGAATTCGCAGGCAGACAATGCGCGTCTGCTCTCACTCTATAGCGACGGCAGGCCGATGGTGGTACTGGGCATGGGCGATATTGGCCGGTTAACCAGAATTGTTTCTCCCATTCTGGGAGCTGCTTTTACCTTTGCTGCTATGGACAATGGCAAAGAAACCGCACCGGGACAAATTACCTATTCCCACATGCTGGAAATATTGAGTAAACTGGAAAATGCATTAAACTAAATTATGAACACGTTCGGAAAACTATTCAGGATCAGTATATTCGGAGAATCTCACGGAAAAAGTGTAGGCGTAACTCTGGATGGTGTGCCCGCTGGACTGCCACTGGAATTTAAAGACTTTGTCAATGATCTGAACAGAAGAAGAAGCGGGGCCAAAGGTACTACACCAAGAAAAGAAGCCGATCTGCCAAAGCTGATCAGTGGGGTATTCAATGATCACACTACCGGTGCCCCGCTGACGATCCTGTTTGAAAATACCAATACAAGGTCAAAAGATTATTCCAAATTGAGGGAAACTCCAAGACCGGGACATGCGGATTTTGTGGCGACAAAAAAGTTCGGCGGGTTCGAGGATTTCAGGGGTGGCGGTCATTTCTCGGGTCGGTTGACACTCGGGCTTGTAGCATCAGGAGTGATCGCTAAAAAATTGTTGGGTTCCTCCATCGATATCCGCGCGGAATTAGTTGAAGCGGGTGGTTCGGCAGATGTTAAAGCAGCCATCGACAGAGCTGTTGAGGAACAGGATTCGATCGGAGGTATTGTAGAATGCCGTGTATCAGGTTTGCCTGCCGGCCTGGGAGAACCTTTCTTTGATTCGGTGGAATCGGTATTAAGTCATATGATTTTTGCCATACCTGCCATAAAAGGTATAGAGTTCGGATCGGGTTTCGGGGCCGTAAAAATGAAAGGCAGTGAACACAACGATAACATCATTTCTCAGGATGGTAAAACCGAGACCAACCATGCCGGTGGTATAAACGGCGGCATCACCAACGGAAATGAAATGGTCTTTCGCATTGCCGTGAAACCCACATCGAGCACAGCGAAAAAGCAACATACCATGAACCTTACAACAGGAAAAATGGATAATCTTGAGATAAAAGGCCGGCATGATACATGCATTGCCCTTCGTGTGCCCGTTGTCCTGGAAGCGGCCACGGCTATTGTACTGACAGATCTTATGATGCAGGAACAAAAGATCCCCGGAATCATGAATCGTTTATAATGCTGTAAATACTGAAGCATTCACCACGATTAGAATTGACTAACCCCGCCCTTTAGGGCGGAGTTAGTAGAACTAACTTTTTATCTTTATTACTCATGACAACTCACATTGTCCTGATAAATATCCTCTAAAAAACATTGCGTTAAATAAAACATATGAAAAAAATACTGATATTAGGTGCGGGACGGATGGGTTCCTGGCTGGTCGAGTCATTATGCCTTGACTATGAAGTTGGTGTTTATGATAAAGACAAATCAAAACTGAAATACCTCTTTAACAGTCATCGCCTGATCGCATATGATGAAATAAAGGAATTCGATCCTGAAATGGTTATCAACGCAGTAAGCCTTCAGCATACCATTGCGGCATTTGATGATATAATCCCGTATATCTCCGAACAATGTATCCTGGCAGATATAACTTCCGTAAAAACGCCTTTAAGAGATTTTTATCTTAATTCCGGACGAAGATTTGTTTCCACACACCCCATGTTCGGCCCAACATTTGCAAACATCAAAGAATTGAAAGACCAGTCGGCGATCATTATTAAACAATCCGACAATGAAGGGAAAAAGTTCTTCCGGAATTTATTCCGGTCTTTTGGGATAAAGATTTTCGAATACACCTTTATCGACCACGACAAAACCATTGCTTATTCCCTTTCCATCCCGTTTGCTTCAACCATGGTCTTTGCTGCCTGCATGAAAAAGCAGGAAGCGCCGGGAACAACGTTCAACAAACACCTCGAAATTGCCAGGGGGCTGTTATCGGAAGACGACTATCTTCTGGCGGAAATATTGTTCAGTCCGTATACTTTTGATCAACTGGACAGTATCAGCAATAAAATACAACTCCTGAAGGAGATCATCAAACACAAAGACGCCGGGGAGATGAAAAAATTTCTTGCCGGGCTTAGAGAAAATACCAGTGATGCTTAGGATCTTAAACTTATTTGCAACCTTCAGGATAACAAAATGTCTTTTCAGTCGTTATTGTTTATAATTCAAAAAAAAGAAATCAATTGTGTTTAAAATTGGAAATCATTTAAATAACTTGCAGCCTGTAAACATTATCAAATAAACAATCTACTAAATATTCAACCCATGAAAAAACTCAAAAAAAGTACATTAATTGCAGCCATTGCGCTAGTTGCAATCTCATTCGCAAGCTCAAACCTGAATGCCCAGAGTTTTGAAAAAAGTGACTTTGACTTAAATTTCCAGGTTGGTTTCGGACATGCCTGGTATTATGGTACGTATTACAAAGGTGGTTTACCTTTTATATCAGTCGGAGCCGATTATGCACTGAGAGACGATTGGGGACCGGGAGTATTTGGCATTGGAGGTGTAGTTGGAGTAAGTACGGTCAAAACCGAATATTCTTATTACAATGGTACTTACGGATACAGGTATACCAGTTTTTCCATTGTGCCAAGGGCAACTTATCATTATCAATTTATTGACAAACTGGACACTTATGCAGGTGTTGCCACAGGTATAACTATCCGCTCAGGTAAAGAATACGGAGATTATCCGTATGATATTCCGGACGATTCGGGTGCAAGATTTGTTATATCAGCTTTTGCAGGTGTTAAATATTACCTTACCGATAATTTTTCCGTGATGAGCGAGATCTATGTGTATGATCTGGCCACATTCAATATCGGAGTTGGATTGAAATTTTAATTCCCTTTGTCAGGATACGATATAAAGCCCTGAAAGATCAGGGCTTTTTTATTCGCAATACTTTCTCAGGTATTCTATGGCAGCAAGTTCACCAAATTCTTTGGCACGCTTCAGATAATAACAGCAAAGATTCCTGTTACCCAGGTGGTATTCAGCCAATCCAAGGTACAGATTTGTTTGTTTATCCCGTGGTTCAAGATCAAGGCTCATGGACAGATCCTGCGAAGCATACTGATACGTTTCTGTCTGATAATAGATCATTCCCCGTAAACTCAAGTATCTGGCCATGGGTTCTTCATCATGAATGATCTTATTAATGTATTTAAGAGCATCCACATAAGCTCCCTTTGCATAAAGAATTTGTCCCATTAAAAAAACTGCGCCCGGAGTATTAAAATAAGAGAGGTACAGCTGATTGTCTGATTCGGCCAAATCATAATCCTCTGAATAATAGGCCGTTTCAGCTCTCCTGAACCGTGAGTCAAAATCTTCAGGACTGGCATCAAGAATTTTTGAAAACATCCCGGTCGCCTCCCGGTACTTACCGAGGGCAACAAGATATTCCGCCTTCAACTTCCAAAACCTTACATTTTCAGGCTGAAGTGTTATTGCTTTATTAATATCATTTACCGCCAACTGATATATATTCTCACGAGCGTATATTTCACTGTTCAATCCGTACAGCCAGGCATCATCCGGTCCACTACCGAGTTTTGTCTCAACCAACCCATGTGCCTCGGCAAAATCATTTTTCCCAAGATAATACGAAACATCTTCCTGAACGGCACCCTCTTCCGATAGCAATTCCTTCTGCCATAATGCAAACCATTCCTGCGTATTGTGAAGCTTTCTGAAAAGCGTGTCCTTTTTTATATCCGAAACATCGGGATGACCTGACTCCGTGATATACTTCTCTATGGCATTTACCGCTTCCGTATACGACCCTGTTAATACATACAATCGTGCAAGCCACAAAAAGGCTTCGGGATCTCCCTCTCCGGCCGACTTCCTGAGGTCAGACTCCGCTGCTTGATAGGCTTTCAAATGAAAAAAAGCCATCCCCCTGTAAAGAGTGCTTTTCTGATCATACCCTGAATAATTGTCTATTACTTTATCAAAAGCTGTCACAGCTTCTTCATATTGTCCCGATTCATAAAGACCAAACGCATGAATTACATCCTTCATCAAAGTCTGAGCCTTTGGAAGAACAGGTATCAAAAAAACAAACAGGCCGAAAAAAAATAGTCTTCTCATTCCAGTTTTATATTATCTTTACCCGAATAAACGTGTATAAACCCGGTCAGATTATGTACCACTGTTCCGGTAATTCTGGGTTCATACACATCGCATATGTAATAGTAAACCCCCGAACTCACCAGTTTACCATTTGCCGCGTTTCTGCCATCCCAGTCGATATCAGGATTTTCCGTTCTGAACACTTCCTTACCATAACGATTGTATATGATCATATTCACCCGCTTTACATAATCGTTCAGGTTCCACGATCTGTAAATATCATTGACATTATCGGCATTCGGGGTAAATACATTAGGAAGATCATAAAAGCTGCATATATTATAGACACAGAAGGGCAGAATATCGCTTTCATTGTAAAATGAATCTATAGCGGTTACCGCATAACATTTCTCAATGGTAGTTAATGCCGGATCGATATATTCATAGGTATCACCCGATAAGGTATCCAAAACGGTAAATTCGCCATACAACGAATCGCGACTGTAAACGATATAAGCAATTATATCATCATCGTCACATTCCTCCGGATCAACCCATGTAAGTTCATTGAATCCGTTATAGGAACTATCGCATTCCGATGTAACAGTCAGGTCCGGCGGACATGGAGGAACGGTATCAACGGGGATACCTGAAGCAAGGTGGGAAGTATTCTGAACCTGATAGATCCTTTCATAGATCGGCCGAATACCATCACCGACCGTCCGGTAAGTATACGTCCTGTTATTCCGCAATCCGGAATCGACAAATACAGACCCTTCTGTTTCTCCAATGGATTCAAATATACCTGACCCCTGGTTTTCCCTGAATACTTCATACCGCTGGTTAAACCATGGACTTCTCTTTTTCATGTTCAGGGTCAGCTCATTGTCCGCACCGTTGATCTCAATATACTGGGATGTTGCCGTTTCATTTCCGGGCAGCCGGATCCAGTTGCCATCCTGGTTATCATATAATACGACACTGTAAGTGTAGGGATAAACCAGCGTGTTGATCCCCGTATCGGTAAAAGTAGTGTCACTCAGGTCTGTACTCGGAATAGTTGCGACGGGTGTAAAATCATTCTCTCCCGGAGCCATTCTCAAAACCTCATAACGGTAAGGACCATCGTATTCAGGTTCAAGGTCAAGTGGTACCGCCCAGGCAACTTCTATCTCTCCGTTTTCCGTACCATCCTCTGATACACTGACCCGCAATATGGGTGGGGTTCCGGCAATCAGTGTAGTACAATATTCCTCGGAAGGTATGCTTTCCGATCCGTCTGTATAAAAGGCCGTTATGCGGTAACAATAATCGTAACCCGGAACAAGTCCGTTACCCAGGTTATCGTCTACATAATAATTCGTATTACTTCCTGTGACGTAGTCCAGCAATTCATAGCCGGTATAAGCAGGCAGTCCCGTGACACAACTGTCAGGTGTATACTCATAGCTTCCCAGTCTTCTGTATATTTTATATCCCGCAGGTGTTCCGCAATCCGAGACATCCCATTCCAGCCTTACTGTGTCACTGCCGGGATATGCTACAAGACTGTCAGGTGCCTGATGCAAAACCCGGATGGTAAAACTGGTAATATCCACAAGCGGTATATCAACACTTGAATCTTCTGTTTTGAGCACTACCGTATAGGGTTGCTTTCTGGCATGGCCGCAGTCGGTAATCCATGTAAACCGGGAACTGATGTATCCGCTGGCGGTAGATAATATTTCAAATTCTGCAGGATTGGTAACCTGAAATGGTCCACCCCCCATGAATTGTTCCACCGGATCCATATCGGCATCTGTAGCCTCGATGTTCACAACAATAGTATCACCCGCAAGGACACAAAAGTCCGGGATCTCGGAATTTACAGGAGGATTATTGTCCGATTCGTATACATCTATCTGCATATCCCTTGCAATACGCCCGATCCTGATATTGTTTCTCCACTCGTCAACCATTATGGCGATATTGTATACACCCACTTCGGCAGGGGTGATCCACTGAAGGTCCCCGATAACCGGATCAATTAGCAGGGTATCAGTTGCCGGCGGAAGTATGTAGCCCTCTATCGGTTCTCCTCCGGCTCCCGTGCAAATTGTAATTTCGTATGAAATACTATCCCCGTCGGGGTCATAAGCGGCAGGATTATGAATGAATATATGTCCTCTCGCCGCTTTATCGATCGGGGGATTAAGCAATACCGGAGTGTTATTCGATCCTATATTGGATCCTACCATCATAGTGGTTTTAATTGAGAATATCGTATTTACCGAATTAGGGATATTATCGACACCCGCATTCCGGTTCGGATCTTCCATCAAGATTTCATAGATCCCTGCTCCGGGATAGGTATGCGTGGCTATGTACGTATTGAACAGGTAATCGGTATTCGGAATACGGATGAATTCATCATAAGGTACTTTCTTTACCACCGAAGTGGTTCCGTCTCCCCAGGAAACCGTTAATTCCTGTCTTTTTGCCGGACTGTAATAATATGTATAAGTGGTAATGGTGAGCTCATATGTATATCCGCCAAGATGGCGGTAGGTAATCTCTCCTGCCCGATTGTGAGTGGCAAACCCCTCCGGGATAAGACAGAAAAGGAACAACCATATGATATGAATTCTGATCATCTTATATCTTTTACGGTAAACGTAGTATTTCTTTTGTTGAACTCATAGCCTTCCTGGATCTCTCCGCAATTTACTATCAAAAGGTTTTTCTGATCCATGAACAGGTCCAGCAATAATCTGTTCTCAATAATAAAACGATCTGCAGCAGGATAATCTTTTACGCAAAAAAAGAACCAGACCATATTATCCTCAAACTTCCAGTTAAGAAACTCCGAATCCAATGCTTTATTTTGTGGATTTCTTATTATAAATGATGAATTAAGGTAGTTCAGTATCGACTGCTGCTCCCTGGATGTCATCCGGTTCTGATGACTGAAGTCGAGCATCGTATTGTATTTATGGTTAATCAAACTCTGAAAATCATCGTAATAAAGGCATATGGAATAGTTTATCTTATTGGAGTCAGCAAAAAAATCCAGATTCACAATGGATACGTGTACAGGATGACTTGCAAAAACAACTCCGGTCACCAGGAAATTCAATAAAAAGAAAAATCGCGCTTTCATAGTAAACAATCCTAAGCGAAATTATAAAATTACCCTTATTATATTGAGGAATTATCATCATTTCTTCATTGAACCGAAATGAAGATTCCGGAAAGACACATAGTATCTTTCATTTAATTCGGTTCACCAGTTCATTCAATTCATCATCTTAAAGACTGAATTAGTTGATTAGTCGAATAGCTGATGAGTTGAGGGAGAAAT
>JASFVU010000504.1:0-3102 GCA_050049665.1 Bacteroidales bacterium
TTAATCAGTATCGGTTTCTTAATGCAAACAAAATTAAGAAGGCTATGATTAACCGGTAACACCATTAATTGCTTTCACACGGATCAGACGAAACAAATACAATTGGTCAGATTCGCATAATAAGATATACCATAGAGACAAAAAATTTAAGTCAACCTAAAGTATTTTTTAATAAATAATTTATACTTTAGACATCAGTAAACAATACATGTTAGGACCATATATAATGGTTTGTAGTTAAAAAGCTATTTACGCCGGAGATATTAGGGAAAGAAGACCTACGGATTAGAGGAAAGTGTTTGTAATTGCTGCTGAACAGAAGTCATAATGGGAAATATGGCAAAACCGGGATAGCATACAAAGCAGATAATATTTACGTATAACATAATATGTGTATCTCAGCCGAAATGGTTAATAGTATCAATTTTTTCCATACGGTTATATTGTTTTCTATTTTAATGTTCACTACAAATATTCAGATAGCCGGACAGACAACATATACCATAAGCGGAACCATTTCTGACAGTACAGGAGGTGAGACACTCATTGGAGTGAATGTCTATCTGTCATATACTGAAGCCGGTACCGTAACCAATGCCCGTGGTGATTACAGTATTTCTGTTCCGGCAGGTAAACATACCCTGGTTTTTAGTTATGTAGGCTATAACCGTAAGGAAATTGTAATAAATGCTGCTCATGATCAAACCTTAAACATCTTGATGCAACAATCCAAAACCAATATAGGCGAAGTACAGATTACCGCTCAACGAAAATTTTTTGGGAATATGGAATATGGCAGAGATATTCCTTCTATTGATGCTAAAACTATTGAAAGCCTGAATGAAAATAATGCTTCGGACATTCTTCACGCGCGTTTGGCCGGAGTATGGGCCACCAAAACATCAGGAGCTCCCGGCGATCACGAAAAAATAAGGATCCGGGGACAAAGCTCTTTCTTTTCTTCTGCCGAACCATTGTATGTAGTGGATGGAGTTCCGGTACCCATTGTGAATATGTCAAGTCTGGGCATTGCCGACCTCAATATTCACGACATTGAAAGTGTGACAGTACTTAAAGATGCTTCGTCAACTTCTCTTTACGGATTTCAGGGTGGTAACGGAGTAGTACTGATTGATACTAAGAAGGGCGGAGGCAAACCCAGGTATACATTCATTACCAAACAAGGCATATCATGGCAATCGAAGTATTATGATTTGATGAATACAAAAGATTTTCTTACCTCATTGGATTCATCCTATTCCAAATTGGGTATTCCTATTCGGGGAATGTATCCTGCAATGGAAGAGGGATTGTGCAATGATGACTGGCAGGATAGAATATTTTCCCGGGGATATTCCCAGGAATATCAATTTTCCGCTGCAGGTTCGGTTAAATCTTTTAATTACTATTTTTCAGGGAATTATACTGATCAGTCAGGTACATTACCTGATTCCCGATATACAAGAAGTACATTTTCAGTACGCATCAGTCGCAGTTTTTTTAAAAAATTAGTTGTTGATCTGGGTTACCGCGGAAGCTGGCAGGCCAATAAAAACAACCAGGATCGGTATCAGGGGAACCAACTGATCTTTGAAGGGATCAGTAAAGCTCCGTGCCTTCGTTGTACGCCCGATTCATTATTGTATACCGAGGAAGGCGCATTGAAATACAGAACTTACTATCCTTATTATATACGCTTGTCAAATCCTGAACTCCCGGAAAGCATTATGGAGGATAGCCGGCATAATTTACGCATAACTTCTAATATTCTGAATTTAGCCGTACGTATGCAGATAAATGATCAATTACACATGGATGTTATGGAATCTTTCATGAACCGTCCATCTTTGTACAACTCAAAATTTGTTTCTTTCAGTTATGCCGCCATAGAATCCGGGCAAAAAGAGCTTAGAAGCGATGAGAATGTGATCCTGTTCAACCACCAGGTAAGCCTGGGGTATAATAATGACATTAAAGATCATCATGTCGGTATCTTACTTGCACACCGGTATTATAAGGATAATCTGTGGTGGAAAGTAGATTCTATTCAGGGTTCTATTCCTGAACACTATACCCTTAAGAACTCTATGTCAGCTTATGGCCTAAAAGGATCTGTCTTGCGAAAGATAAATTCGTATATCCTGCATCTAAGCTATAATTACCGTAAAATTTATTTTTTATCTGCCATTACTAATCTGAGCCATGTAAAAGAAGGATTGTATACTGATAATTATGCTTTATTTCCATCCTTAGCCCTGAGTTGGGATCTTTTACAGCAGTTTAACATAACCAATAGCAGATTGGTAAATCATTTCGAAATATATGCAAATTGGGGACAAAGTGGTAATTATCCGCTTAACGGGCTTGCCAATGATTTATACAGATATGTCCCCTATAGTTTTGACAGCATTTCCGGATACGCTCCTGTCGTTTCCCAATTAGCCAACCATAAACTCAAACATGAGAACACAAGCGAAGTAAACGTTGGATTCAGAAGCAGTTTCCTTGATAACAGAATCTCTTTAAGTGCGGTCTATTATAAAAAGAATATTACCAATTTAATTTTGCTCAGAGATATCCCGTATTATTATGGCAGTGGGAAACAATATACGAATATCGGTGAAGTTTGTGTTTCGGGGTATGAGGCCGGTTTGGAATTGGTTCCAATAAAAACATCTGTTTTTTATTGGCAGTTATTGTTAAATTATTCGAATTCTAAACCGATAGTTGAAAAGCTGGTGGATGACCAGGAACTCAGTTTTATCGATGGAGATATTTTAATGCCTGATTTTTATGTTAAAGAGGGCGATCCACCGGGAAATATTTATGGTTATAAATATTTGGGAAAGATACATCCGGAAGATCGGGAAGGAGACCATGATGATCTGGTTTTTGTTTATCGTGAGAAATACCTGAATGCGGATTCATCGGATTCGGAATTAAATGACCGGGATAAAATAGTAATAGGGAACAGTACTCCTAAATTTTTAGCAAACTTCAGCAGTACTTTCAGCTATAAAAACTTAAGTCTCGATTTTGCCTGGTATGCCGTGCTTGGAGTTAAGAAGTACAATGCCACCCGTGCTGCAACTTACCTGACCG
>JASFVU010000505.1:0-3092 GCA_050049665.1 Bacteroidales bacterium
AGGGATTATAACACCGTGGATATATCCATGCCTACCCTGTACAATGTATACCTTCCTTCGTTTAAAGCGGCAGTTGATGCGGGAGTGGCAACTTTCATGGTATCCTTTAACGAGATCAACGGCGTACCGTCTTCAGGCAATGAATACCTGGTGAGAGGTATCCTGAAGAACAAATGGGATTTTCAGGGCTTTGTTGTCAGCGACTGGGGATCGGTCGAGGAAATGATCGATCATGGTTTTGCAGCGAACGGGAAAGAAGCTGCCGAACTGGCAATAACTGCCGGAGTTGATATGGAAATGGCAACAACCACCTATCTTCAGCATTTAAAGGGTATGATTGAAGAAGGGGAAATAGACGAAAAGTTGCTTGATGAAGCAGTACGGAGAATACTGAAAGTAAAATTTCAGCTTGGTTTGTTTGAAGCCCCCTATGTTAAAGATACGGTCAGTTTTGATGTTCTTGAACCCGGTCACCTTGACATAGCCAGGGAGGCTGCTGTTCAGTCGCTGGTGCTGTTAAAGAATGAAAGGAGAATTCTTCCTCTTAGCAGGGATATAAAGAAAGTGTTTGTTTGCGGCCCTTTGGCTGATGAAGCTTATGAACAGCTTGGCACCTGGATCTTCGACGGAGAAAGAAAACATTCCGTGACACCGCTTCATGCTATAAATGATATGCTGGGAGCCGACAGGGTATTGTTCGATAAGATACTTACCTATTCCAGGGATAAGGATGAATCGGGATTTCCCTCGGCGATCGTGATGGCAAAACAGGCCGGTGCAGTTATTGCCATTGTTGGCGAAGAGTCAATCCTTTCGGGAGAGGCACATTCCAGGGCGGACATAACCCTGCCGGGAAAGCAGGCAGAACTGTTAAAAACCCTGAAAAGTTCGGGCAAACCTGTTATCATGGTTGTCATGGCCGGGCGGCCGCTGGCAATGAAGAATGTGGAGGATTATTGCGACGCTATCCTGTATGCCTGGCATCCGGGTACGATGGGAGGGATTGCTGTTGCCGAAGTCCTTTTCGGAGAGAGGAATCCTTCCGGTAAGCTGCCTGTCAGCTTTCCATTGGTGTCAGGTCAGGAACCTTTATACTATAATCATAAGCGTACAGGCAGACCGCCGAGCAGTGAGAAATTTGTTTCCATCGATGACATGCCGGTCAATGCCAGACAGTTCTCATTCGGGAATACTTCCAATTATATGGATGCGGGCTATGAACCGGCTTACCCGTTCGGCTACGGACTATCGTATACAACGTTTGACTATTCAGGGTTGACCCTGGACAGAAAGGTTCTGACAAAGAAAGATACTTTGCATATTTCTGTTGAAGTCATGAACACGGGAGAAAGAGAAGGAACTGAGATTGTCCAGTTGTACATACGGGACCAGGTCGGGAGTTTAACAAGACCGGTAAAGGAGCTGAAAAGATTTCAGCGTGTATTCCTCAATCCGGGTGAGAAGAAAACGCTGGCATTTTTTCTTACATACCCGGATCTGGGCTTTTATAATAATAATTTTCAGTGGAAAGTCGAGCCGGGAGATTTCACTTTATTTGTAGGAGGAAGTTCGGTAGATTGTCTGGAGGAAAGATTCAGTATAGAATAAGAAGTATTGTATCACGAAAAAAAAGAAGAGGGTGCCCAGAAAATCTTTGTGATTTTTTTCTTCGCAGGTCATAGTCTGCTTCGGCAGACGAAGGTCTGTGTAAAACAGCTAATTATAGCTATACCACAAAGTTACTCAAAGTAGGCGCAAAGAGACACAAAGAAAGACTTTTTGGACACCCTCTTATCAATTGTAAATATCATTTACTGTGCAGCCTGCCATTCGGCAGGCTCGTATAACAGGAAGATTATTCAACTCCTGAACTCCATACAGGAAGTCCGTTAGGTACTGGAGAATTTATGCTGTGTCTTCCTTTTCCTTCCTCGATTTCAATTCCTGTTCAATTTCCGTCATTTTATTGGTTGAAAGCGGATAGAAAAGGATAACCAAAATGGCTATAACAATAAAGACAACGGGAACAAAACTGTTGACCATTTTAATTCCCTGAAGTGCCCTGTCACTTTGTTCAACTACTTTGGTTATAGAGTCACCTTTATCCGTATACTGGAACATGTTTAAAACAAAAAGGGTAACTGCACCTGCAACTCCTCCGCCAAATTTCATGGCAAATGTTCCTGCGGAGAATACAAGCCCTGTAGCTCTTCTGCTGTTATTGTATTCCGAGAAATCCGCTACGTCTCCGAGCATGGCGAAAAACAGTATCGGCATTATGCCGGCAGCCAGTTCGGCAAGTGAGCCCAGGATAAACATGCCGGTTACGTTTTCGGGTTTCAGAAAGAAGATCGATGCCGTAAAGATCCCTGAAACAGCCATGACCAGTATAAATAATCTTTTCTTTCCAAAGAAATTTGTCAGTGGTGTGGCAATAAAGGACGAGAGGATTGACGCTCCGATCACCGCACCAAAGAAATAACCCACAAGGTTTTCGTCGCCGATGTACCATTTGAAATAGAAGGGTGCTGCGCCCTGACGAATAGAATTGTACGTAACCCAGAGAAAACCGATGATCAGCATAACGATCCAGGGTTTGTTCTTGATCAGGTCCCGAAGATCATCTTTGATATTGGTTCGCTGATCTTTCGGAGGTTTTATTCTTTCCCTGGTTGAGACAAAAGCGATCAGAGAAAATATAATGAGAACGGCAGCCAGAATATAGAAAGTATATTGATACCCTTTTGAATCACTTTCTTTTCCTAACAGATCGACCAGCATGGGAATGAAAATGAGTGAGATCCCACCGCCCAGATAAGCACCGAAGAAACGGAATGATGATACGTTTGTACGTTCCAGGATATTCCCGGTCATCACTCCTGTAAGTGATGAATAAGGAACGTTGTTTGCAGTATAGGCCAGTGTCAGGAGGATATAGGTGACATAGGCATAGATCAGCTTTCCGTTTGCACTGAAGTCAGGGGTGGTAAAGGTAAGAGCCAGCAATAAGCCAAATGGTACCGCAGTCCATAACAGGTATGGCCTGAATTTTCCCCACTTTGTTTCGGTACGATCAGCTATGGTACCCATGA
>JASFVU010000506.1:0-3089 GCA_050049665.1 Bacteroidales bacterium
ATCATTCGTAACGGTATTTGTTTTTTCTGTAAATGAGAAATTCTGCCAGCTATAAATGGCATCCACATTAATGTTTACGGATTTCCACAGATTCCTGCTTACTCCCAATCCGATATGGAAACCCGTACCTGTCTTATCGGAAAATTCTGCATACGACCTGTCCAGTGTGGAATACGATTCAGTAATTCTCGCATTGGAAAAATTGGGTCCGAAAAACAAATTCACGGAATAAAAGGAAGATGTTTTATACGATTCAAGAAGATAGACAAATTCCACGGGGTCGTTTGGCATAACTTCATATTCAGGAAATTTCTTTAAGAATTCATCCATCATTTTCTCTGCTTCAAACTGGGCATCATCAAACAAATAAGCAAGGATAATAAGCTTGTATGCTTCTATTCGCTGCGCCCTTGTAAACCCAGATTCCATACATCCTGACAACAATTCCGGAATTTCATCTATCAGGCCTCCTTCATAAAGCTCCTTGGCCTCCCTTAATGTGTTCAGGCAACTTTTCTGTGCGCTCAGATCCGGTAAGGCTGACAGGACAAATGACAACAGGAGTATAAATTTATATATTCTCATTGTAACGGTTTTTTCTATTTTGATCGTTCTGGCCAGTCAAAACTATTCAATTTATTTTATTCGAGATTCTCACATGTTTTTTGGTAGGGAATATCCATACCAACATAGATATCCCATTCCTGATCGGTAAAATTCCGGGTCACATACCGGCAAATTTCACCTGCCATATATCCGGCCTTTGTCGGCCAGTAATAGATCTCTCCTTTTTCGCTTGATGAAACCAGCGTTTTGCCATCGGGGCTGAAAGCAATGGCAAAAACCCATGATTCATGTTCCGTAATAATGATCGGGCTTTCGGATAATTTATTTGCCTGCCATATCCTGATTGTTCCATCAAAACTCGATGATGCTATTTGAGAATTATCCGGGCTGAAATTTACATCGAGAATCCTTGTCGAGTGAGCTTTTACCTGAGATAATCTTTTGCCGGCCCTGAGGTCTACCACAATTAAATTTCCTGATTTATCCCCTAGAACCATCCTTGAATCACTGTTGCTTATAGCCAGAGCATTGATACTATTGCTTTTGTTATCATAAATTGTTCGTGACTCTCCGTTGGCAATACTCCACCGCACCAGTTTCCCATCTTCTGTTCCTCCGTAAACGTACGAGCCGTTATTGGAAACGCTGATAGCTCTGATTCTTGTCGGGTGCGTTGCTATCGTTCTGTTATCTCCCGTCAGAAGATTCCACAATATAATCGATTTATCGCTGCCAATGGAGATCAGAATATCTTTCCCTTTCACAAATTCAAGATCGATCACAGATCCCCGGTGACCTTCCTTGATCTGCGGCTGGTCAGTATCCTTGTTCAGATTGAATACCTGGATGGTAGATGTTCCGGTGCCACATGCAAGCCATCGTCCGTTTGAACTAATGGCAAGACTCCGGTTTGAAAAATTATTGTCTTTTAAAACTCTCAATTGCGAAGAACTTTTATTTAAGTCCCACCGGATGATCTTCCCATCTGCTCCCGAACTGTAAAAAACATCACCCGATGGCATAAAGGATAACGATCGTACTGCCCCTTCATGTCCGCTGAAAGAATTGTAATCCTTCCCTTTTACGGAAACGAACACACTGTATAATCCCTGGTATATATCTGGATTGTTCTTACCCTGGTTATAAGCTTCATTAAACTTATAAGCCTGGTATGCCAGCAATGCTTTTAAGTTTCTGTTATCAACCTGCGTTGCCTTTATCGCCATTGTCTGGGCGGTTGTAACCAGGCGTTTTCTTAATTCAACTGCCTTTGCCTGCTCCGCGCGTGTCTGTTCCTGAATGGCCTGTTGTGCTGTTCGTTGTGCCTGCTCCCGCTCGTACCTGGCCTGCTGGGTGGTTTTTTCAAGCTCTTCGCTATGTTGTGTAACTTCATCAACCAGGTCATAAGCCACCTCGGCTTCTTCTTTAACCTCACGAAGCTGAAGCAAGGCCATCATCCGGGCCTTTTCTGCCGAATCTTTTTGCAGCATGGCCCTCAACCGTTCAACTTCAAATACATCTTTTTCCTCGACAGCAATATTCTTCTCCTGTTCCATGAATGCTGCAAACTTTTCGGCCTGGATCTGCAGGTCCTTTGCTTCTTTTCTTTTATTCAAAGCATACGACATCAGGCCAAGAAATAACAGGGCCGCTATCCCCATAAACATGGCAAATCTTCTTGTTCGGTTCAGTGTTCTCCGTTGCAGTTTGATCTTGTTTTGCTCTTCCTGAAGGAACTTCTTCTCGCTTGCATCAAGGAAGACCATGACCTTTTCAAATGCCGGGTTATATTTTTTTGCCCAGGCAAGGGAAGGCTGCTGTGTTTTCTTCCAGTTCAGGGCCAGTTGCAGGTCGGGAGATCTCCAAAGCCCTGTTTTCCCAACCTGGTAAAGTGATGCCGCTTCTGACAAACGCAGATACATCTGAACTGCATTTGTTTCTTCATCAACCCATCCTTTCAACCTGTCCCACACTCTCATTAAACTTTCATGAGAAATATCGATCACGGTATTTTCGGTCAACTCAATATGCTCCGCCGGTGTAACAAAAGATCTTCCTTTCGAGCGGAACACATTGACAACATCCATTACGTCCTCAACTCTTGCCTGAGCGATATCGGCAATTTCCCTGATCGTTGCAGGATGGCGGATACCTTTATTATCCGAACTTTTCTCAGTAAGGGTTTTAAACATGCTTTTACATATTCTTTTCCCTTCTTCGGATAATACTTCATACGCTTCATTAGCATGCATCGACAATGCATTTTCCATCTTTCCTGCGGCTTCATAATCGCGTAACCTGATCGGAGTTCCGGGATCGTTGTATTTCTTCCAGAATTCCCATGTTCGCATCATTGCATGTTGCAAAACAGGGAGCTGATCTGTTCCTTCTACTATTGAATTAAGTATTTGCTGGTGAAGCTGAGGATCAATTTCAGCCTGTGCGACTGATATTGGTCCGAGAATTGCCTGCGAGAAATCTTCCCTGGTCATTTGCGGCACAAGAAAATTACTGTCATTGAT
>JASFVU010000507.1:0-3087 GCA_050049665.1 Bacteroidales bacterium
TCGGCTTTGCCAAATTGCAGCTTAAACCCGTTACCATAAAAGTGCAGGCAAGATACGGGGAAAATATTTCGGATGTTCTGTCGATCAGCGGATTTGCGGTTAAGGAAGTTACCGATACGGTAACCGGGGAAAGGAGCTATACACCTCTGAAGAACTTTACCATCTGGGGTGAAGTGCATACAAATGGCAAAAAATGGCAGGTGGGTGTTTTCGGAGGGTATCTGAAAAATCTGGGAACAAAGGAATCTGTTGCGTCTACAGGTAATACACTATATGGTTTCGGCTATAGCATCGAATCCCTGATCCGGATTTCGCCCAGGGTCATTTACAACATCAACAAGGTCCGGCTGGCGCTGGAACTGGAATACACTTCTGCCAGCTATGCCGATGATGATTCGTATGATCTGAATTTTGTGCCTTCGTCGACAACTGCTGTTGCAAACCTGAGGACATTGGTCAGTGTATATTATTTTTTCTAGTGGAAAATATGAATTGTTGAGCCTCTGCATCTGGTGACGCGTCATATTTAATATTAAGAAATGAGTGGGGAATTTAGGCTATTAGCAATTGGGGGTTTAGTTACTTGGTCCTGGGTGCTGGACTGATAAGTTGATTGGTCGAATAATTGATGAGGTGAAAAGAGAGAGAAATTTCAAAAACCAACCTGCAAATTCCGATTAACTGAATTAATCGAATAACCGATGAAATGAAGATTCCGGAAGGCCAATTGTATATTTCATTTAATTCAGTTCACCGATTTATCGATTCATCAATTTCAACGATTACACGATTAAACAGTTAAACAGGCCTTTGAGTATTGAGATTTGTTTTTTGGAGCTTCATCGTGATTTGGGATTTGTCTTTTGGAATTTGTTCATTTAGAGCTAATCGTATATTTCATTTAATCGGTTCATCAGTTTATCAGTTCAACAATTACACAATCTGGGGGCTATTCTGATTCCGGATCATGATCGTTGTGTGCCGGAAAATACCTTATTATGGTTTCGCGGACCTCCCTGAGCCACAGTTTTCTTTCTTCATCAGTACTTGTTACAACGATCCTGAACATTTTACGGTAGTAATTTTTTATCCCGCATAAATAGAAAATGCAGTTTTTCCAAATCGTTTCAAGTGGGTCGAGAAAGATGTTTTCTTCCCGTTCTTTGCTGGTATCCGATGTGTTGAAAACAATACCCGCTTTTGCTTCCAGCATTCCCACCGGCACTCCTTCCCCCTGATCACCTTCCCTGAATTCATAAGCCACTCCGGGACGAAATACCCTGTCGATCCATCCTTTTAAGATGGCAGGAGGCTGGCCCCACCAGTTCGGATGAATAATGATGATCCCGTCGCAATGGCTTATCTCCTTACAATATGCATCCACTTTTTTGTTCACTTTTCCATCCCTTGGGATTTCTTCGGCAGGAAGTACCGGATTGAACTTTTCCTTGTACAGATCATGCATTTTGACCGTATGTCCGAGTTCACGGAGTGTTTTCCTGCATACCCGGGCAATGGCATGATTAAAACTCTCTTTCGATGGATGTGCCAGTATAATTGAAATATTCACAGGAAATACAGTTAATTAACTAGTTACAAATAATATGATTTTTTGTTTGGCGGATACGTTACTTTTTTGTCATGGCAGCTTGTTTTCAGCGAATGATCATAAACAAATGACAAAAAATAAAGTCCCGCCGGGACTTTAAGTTACATCATATTTAATATGGACTCAAATAAATTAAGGCAAAGTTTTACCCAAAATATAATCTTCAAGTTGTTTAATGGTATGACTTTGGCCCTGGATGATCTTATTAACAATGTCTCCGATGGAGACTATTCCAACAAGCTTCTCATTCTCAAGAACAGGCAGATGCCTGACCCTGTGGTCTGTCATGAGTTGCATACATTCGTTTGTTGTTGCCGTCGGCTTTACATAAAAGATCCTGTCGGACAATAGTTCCCCAACAGTGGATTCTTTTGATGATTTTCCTTTCAGGATTATTTTCCTGGCATAGTCACGTTCTGAGAAAACCCCGACAACTTTGTCGTTTTTTGTTACCAGCAATGCGCCGATATTTTTTCCTGCCATTTTTTTCAATGCCTCATAGACAGTTGCTTCCGGTTCGATAGTCTGGACATCGTACCCTTTTTCTTTTAGAATGTCTTTTACTGAATACATGATCTGTTATTTTAATTGATAATTTCTCTTTTAAGTTGCTCAGAGTTTTGTTGAAAGATAGTAAAATTAGCATTTTCATCAAAACCCTTTACCCTTAATTGTTCGGATATAGCCGGGGACAATGATAATTTTTCAAAAGTTTTTACGGCTCCGTTTTTTATTGTCTGGATATCAGGTAAAAACAATTTTTTTTTGTCTTGCTCCGGATTTTGATGATGCAAGAATATTTATTATCAGTCCGGTTACTTCATCCAGTATTTCAGTGTATTTTTTTTCAATTACCTCCGAAAAGCGGTTGCTGAACAACATGTCTTCAACAATTTCAATGGCTATAATATCGACTTTATCCGGTATGCCGATCCCTGCTTCCCTGCCAAACTTCATTGCTGTCTGAAAAGAAACATCGTGAAAATTCGAAGCATGTGATGACTGTTTTAACTGTGACGGTATCATATGGTAAACCCTTCCGGGAATACCTCCTTTCGTTTTGATGGCATCAATGATGATCACTTCCCGGTAGCCGTCCATCATTTCAACAATCTCCAATCCTCCGCATGCGGCTGTACTGAAATCTATATCGGAAGGAAAACATTTTTTTTTAAGCTCGTTTATCAGTTTTATTCCTATGCCGTCATCGGCAAGAATTTCGTTACCCAGGCCCAATATTAATACTGTTCCTTTTCGGATCATGTGGTTTTAGTTTGCGGTTCGTTTAACAGAGCGGATCAATCTGCCTTCTCTGGTTCTGAAATTGACAACAAGCGGCATTTCTCCCGGCAATGAATGGGTAGCGCAGGAAAAGCACGGATCATAAGCACGAAAGGCCATTTCGATCATGTTGAGTATGCCGTCTGTTACCTCAATACCTTTTTTAATGATGTTCCGGGCTGCTTTTTTAAGGGACA
>JASFVU010000508.1:0-3085 GCA_050049665.1 Bacteroidales bacterium
TATCGATTCACCAATTACACAGTTACACGATTAAACAGATCCTGACCAGCACCAGGTATCCAGCATCCGGAACCCAGCAACAAGGCTACCTGAAATACACCCACCACACCACCACCGTCGTAATAACACCGGTTATAAGGTTGATCACTGCCCCTGTCCTGAAAAAATCGCGGAATTTATATCCTCCCGCACTGTATACCATCAGGTTGGTCTGGTAACCAATGGGGGTGGCAAAGGAAGAAGAGGCCGCAATGGCGATGGTGATCATCAGCGGATGTGCCGGGATGTCCATGCTCTGTGCCGTGGCCAGGGCAATGGGAAAAACAATGGCTGCGGCAGCATTGTTGGTGATCAGCTCAGTATAAACAGAGGTAATAAAGAAGAGGACGGCGATAATGCCTGCCGACCCAAGCGGGGCAAGGGAACGGATAAGAAAACCGGCCACTGCATCGGCAACCCCCGAATTGGTTACTGCCCTGCTGATGCCCAGGGCAGCAACTATGAGCAGGAGCACATTGATGTCAATGGATTGCCGTGCATCATGGTAACTGATGATCTTCGCCAGCACCATAATGCCTGCTGTCACTGCGGCAGCAACAAGCATGGATCTGATAAGTCCTGTGGCAACAGCCAGCACCATCAGACCGGTGAGCAAAAGAGCGATATTTCCCTTAAAAGCAGGTTTGGAATATTCGTGGACACTCCTGCTCACAAGCGAAAAATCGGAAGAACGGTACCAGCGGTTCTCAAAATTGGTATCAGCCAGCAGGAACAGTGTATCATTGGCCTGGAATTCAATGTCCCCCACTTTTTGTCTGATGCGTTCCCCGTTGCGGTGTATGGCCAGGATCACCGCATTGTATTTTGTCCTGAATCCACTGTCCCTTACCGATTCTCCGATCAGAGGTGAAGAGTTGGAGATAACGGCCTCAAAGGTCTTGTGCTTGTCGGAATCAATGTTCCGTATGTCGTACTCATGATCCTTTATCAGCCGGAAACCCGGGGTTTTTATCATTTCAAGAATGGTACCGGGCATCCCTGTAAAAAAAAGCCTGTCGTTTTCATGGATCACTTCACTGGGCTCAAGCGGTGCAATTTCCCTGTTGTCCCGTATGATCTGAAACAGGTACAACCCTTTCAGGTGTCTGAGATTGGCCTGCTCAATGTTTTTCCCGATGTATGGATACTCTTTTTCGATCTTCACTTCCACAACAAATTCACGGGCCGATTCGGTGAGTTGTTCAAAGGAATCTTTCCTTGACGGCAGCAGGCGATAGCCGAAAAACGAAAAATAGGCAATGATGATGATGGCTACGGGAAGTCCGGCAACACTGAGCTCAAAAAATCCAAAGCCCCTCATACCGTTCTCCAGCATCAATCCGTGTACGATGAGGTTTGTGCTGGTGCCTATAAGCGTGCACATCCCCCCCAGAATGGCTGCATAGGAAAGGGGGATCAGCAGTTTTGAAACAGGGAAGTCGTTTCGTCTTGCCCAGCGTTTGATGTTAGGGATCAGGGCTGCAACAACCGGAGTATTGTTCAGAAATGCTGACAGAAAAGATACGGGAATCATCAGTCTGAGGTATATACTCTTCTGTTGCCTGTTGCCAAGGATCCTGTGCAGTATGTGCTGAAAGCCGGTGGAATTCCTGAGCGTTGCGGCAATAATAAATAATACCGCTACGGTAAGCATTCCCTGATTCGAAAACCCGGCAAGCACGTCATCAACAGAAAGTACCCCGCCCACGTACAGCAGGAATATAGCAGTAAGCAGTACATATGCCGGTTTTCTGATCTCCAGCACCAGTGCGATGGTGGTAAGAACAATGATGCCCGAGGTATAGTAGATCTGGAACAATGTTTTTCTATTATCTTATTCGTTGATTAAATATACGAAAAGTTATCTGGTTACTCGGTGCTGGGTGCTGGGTGCTGGGTTGATTGACCACCCCACAACAGGAACCCAACATCCGACAAACTATCTTCCTTCTTTGATCAATGAAAACACCTTCCCGAATATAACCTCTGCTGCTTCCTCCACGGAACAGTCGGTGGTATCGATAACAAGGTTGGCATCGGCAGGGGCCTCGTAGGGAGCGGAAATACCGGTAAAATTCTTGATAATGCCCGCACGGGCCTTTTTGTAAAGTCCTTTGGGATCACGTTGTTCACATATACCAACAGGTGTGCTGACATACACTTCAAAGAAATTCTGATTGCCGATAATATTGCGGGCCATGCTGCGAATGGCATCAGTGGGACTGATAAACGCCGAGATGGCCACTACACCGCAATCGCTGAACAGCTTACTTACTTCAGCTATACGCCTGATGTTCTCAATGCGTTCTTCTTCGGTGAAGCCGAGGTTGTTGTTCAGTCCGTTACGTATCTTATCCCCGTCCAGTACCTGGGTGAGCAATCCCCCGGCATACAGTTTACGCTCAAGGGCTATGGCCAGTGTGCTTTTCCCGGCACCTGACAATCCTGTGAACCAGATCACAAGTCCGTGCTGTTTCAGAAGGTGTTCTTTGGCGGGTCGCTCCAGAAATTTGTCCCTGTCAGGAAAAATATTTTCAGTCATTGGAAAAAATTTTTACAAAAGAGAAATATTTTTTTTTACTATCCAACTTTAAATGCATTTTTGCGTAGTACAAAGAATTAAGTTAAGGTTTAACAGGAAAATAAACACTGTATTATGATAAAAATACTTTCTGTGGTAGGTGCAAGGCCTAATTTCATCAAGATCTCACCTGTTCACAAAGCATTTCAGAAATACAAGGATACTGTTGTCCATAAGATCTGTCATACGGGACAGCATTTCGATGAAAAAATGTCCAAAGTTTTTTTCGATGAGCTGGAAATGCCCAGGCCTGACTTTTACCTTGGAGTAAGCGGCGGAAGCCATGCAGAACAAACTGCCAGGATCATGATCGAGTTCGAAAAGATCCTGCTTTCCGAAAAACCCGATATGGTAATTGTTCCCGGTGATGTGAATTCAACCATGGCGGCTAGCATTGTGGCATCCAAACTCGGCACTCTCATTGCCCATGTCGAAGCAGGACTCCGCAGTTTCGACCGTACCATG
>JASFVU010000053.1:0-9742 GCA_050049665.1 Bacteroidales bacterium
CTCTTTTTTCATCACTTTCAAGCGGATCCTATGCATATCTTTATATTTATATCAATAATGAAGGATATTGTATCCTTGCATCAAATACCAATTTAGACGGGAGCGCCGTAATTTCCGGTTCGGCTTCCCTCAGACTGAATGAAGATGATTATGTTTCAATACATTTTATGTGCAACGATGCATCTTATTCCGTGAGTGGGGATACTGACTTTGCACAAACCTGGTTCAGCGGACATCTGGTATTTGAAAATTATTAACGGATTTGACTGGTAAAAGAAAGGAATTGAGTTAGTTTAAAATTAAAAACCCTGCATCGGATCGTAACGGTATGATATAGGTCGTACCGTTACTTTTGTATTATGGCCAGGTAACGAACAGCGGGTTTCCGGAAAGGCATTTATTGTGTTTAATTTAACCATATGCAAACAACCCGGAAGAAAGATACCTGTCTCCATTATCGCAGATGATGCAGACAATAACACCCTGATCCAGCGATTCCGCAAGTTTTAACGAAGCAGCGACTGCTCCTCCGCTGCTCATACCGGCAAACAAACCTTCTTCTCTTGCCAGTCGTCTTGCCGTTTCCGTTGCCTCTTCCTGAGAGATATCAATGACCGTATCGACCCGTGACGGGTCAAATATTTCAGGCAGGTATTCCCGGGGCCATCTTCTTATTCCGGGTATTTCAGATCCGGCCGTGGGCTGGACCCCGGCAATGGTGATACTATTTTTCTTTTCCTTCAGGAACATAGAGGTACCCATAACAGTACCTGTAGTTCCCATTGACGACACAAAATGAGTGATCTTTCCTTCCGTATCCTTCCATATCTCCGGTCCGGTGGTTTTGTAATGGGCAAGGTAGTTATCGGGGTTGGCAAATTGATTGAGCATTTTGTATCCTCCTTCTGCCACCCTGCTGCAGGCATAGTCTATAGCCCCTTCCATCGATTTTTCCGAAGGTGTAAGGATCACTTTCGCCCCATAGGCTTTCATGGTTTTGATCCGTTCTTTTGTGGCGTGCTCCGGCATCACCAGCTCTATCTGCAGATTAAACAGGTTCGCTATCATGGCAAGGGCTATTCCCGTATTTCCGCTGGTAGGTTCGATGAGTTTTGTCTGTGTTCCGATTTCACCTCTTTCAAGTGCACCTATGATCATGTTCAGGGCAGGCCGGTCCTTTACGCTTCCACCGGGATTTCTTCCTTCGAGTTTTGCGTACAATCTGACATTTTTGCCGGGAACGATTTTTTCAAGCTTTACAAGAGGGGTGTTCCCGATAAGATCGATCATTGAATTCACAGGCCCGGAGATATAAGGTTTTAAAAGGTTAAAGGTAGTAAAAACAGCGTGTGTAAGCAGAATTCATATTTTCTCTTAAACATCGCAGAAATGAAAATGAATCGCTGCAAATCCCGGAAAATCGCTTTTCATATAATCTGTTTTACCAGGGTAATCCGGATAATTCTGATACACCTGGACCTGCAGGGATTCCCATAAAAACCGATAACAGGTTTACTTTTTACTGGTTTTACTGGCAGCAAGGTGGATCACTATCTGCATTTCATCATCAACATACTTGTCTTTCAGATCAGAAAATACACTTTTTGACATGGCCTCAACTCCCCATTGTGTCCTGTCAAGGATCAGTGTTGGAGTAGTCGCTTTCAATTCACCATTATTTATGGATATCATAGCAGTAAAGGCAATTGATTTTTTCGTTCCTCTCAAATTCAGATCACCCGTTATTTTGTATTTGTCCGTATCCTGTTTTTCGGCGTTCGTTATGGTGAACTTACTTACCGGATACTTTTCAACGTAAAAGAAATCTTCACTTTTCAGGTGATCCACGAGCTTTTTATTCCATGTTTCCGATTCCAGGTCCAGGTTTACTATGCTACTCATATCAATGGTAAAACTGCCTCCCGATAGTTCTCCATCTTTAAATACCACTGTGCCTGAAGATAGTTTGACCGTTCCGTTATGCTGACCACCCGGTTTGGTGCCTATCCAGTTGATTTTACTTTTGTCTGTGTTCACTTCATATTTGATATTTCCATCTTCCGCCAATACCTGTAAACCGGTTACCAGAATCAGCATGAAGATCGTAAAAACACAATTTGTCCGTTTCATTTTATACCTCCTTTTTTATTAAACACAATAGGAAACAACTGTTTAATCTTTCAGGTTCAAAGATTAACAAATAAATAACATTTTAATTATTGTTCCATATTAGATTCCATGAGTTTGTATACCGCTTCTTGTCAGCAAAGGCTCGATAGATGGCTTATGCCCTCTGAATTTAACGTAGAGGGTCATGGGATGATCGGTTCCGCCTTTTGAAAGAATGTGTTCTCTGAAATCCGCTGCGGTTTTTTTGTCGAATATACCTTTTTCCTTAAACAGGGAGAATGCGTCGGCATCCAGTACTTCTGCCCATTTATAACCATAATAACCGGCCGCATAACCTCCGGCAAAGATATGTGAAAATGAAGGACTTATCGCTGTACCTTCGACCCAAGGAAGAAGGTTTACAGGTTCCATTGCTTCTTTTTCGAATGATTCCACATCCTTTTCCCCGGCGTTGGTAATAGTGTGCCAGGCCATGTCGGTCAGTCCGAAGCTGATCTGTCTGTATGTTCCGTAAGCTTTCATGAAGTTCTTGCTTTCGATGATCTTGTCGATCATATCATCCGGCATTTTCTCTCCGGTCTCGTAATGCATTGCTACCCAATGAAGCCATTCTTTTTCTTCGGCCCAGTTTTCCATTATTTGCGAAGGAAGCTCAACAAAATCCCTGTAAACAGAAGTTCCTGAGAGGCTGCTGTAGGTAACATCACTGAACAAACCATGCATGGCATGTCCAAACTCATGAAGCAAAGTCCGTACTTCCCTGTAAGTCAGCAATGATGGTTTTTCTTCCGTTGGTTTTGAGAAGTTGAACACCAGCGAAATATGGGGCCTTATATCCTGACCTCCGGTTTTTTGCTGCTGGACGTATT
This sequence comes from Bacteroidales bacterium, assembly GCA_050049665.1. Taxonomy (GTDB): domain Bacteria; phylum Bacteroidota; class Bacteroidia; order Bacteroidales; family UBA10428; genus UBA10428. The sequence continues at coordinate 3,000 of JASFVU010000053.1, forward strand.
CTGTCATCCATGCACCCTGTTTTTTTCCTTCCCGGGGAAAATAATCCATGTATAGCAAGCCCACAAGACCATTATCAGTATCATGGACCTCGTATACTTTGACATCGGGATGATATACCTGGACGGATTTATTTTCCTGAAAGGTAATTCCATACAATTCACGGGCAAGTCTGAATATTCCCTTTTCGACATTTTCAAGACGGAAATAAGGGCGGGTAGATTCATCATTGATATCAAAGTGTTCCTTTTTCAGTTTTTCCGAATAGTAATTAAGATCCCAGTAGGTAAGTTCAAAATTAATGCCTGCGGCTTTCGCATAGCTCCGTATATTGTCAACATCCTGTGTGGCTGCCTCGTGGTAGGCTTTGATCAGATCTTCAAGGAATGTATATACGTTTTCGGGAGTTTCAGCCATTCTCCTGTCAAGGATATAAGCTGCATAATCGGGGTATCCCAAAAGATTTGCCTGTCTGAGTCTGAGTTCTGTGATCCGGTGGATAATATCACAATTATTATGGTCATTTTTATGATTACCTCTCGAATTATAGGCTTTAAACAGTTTTTCACGAAGAGCTCTGTTATCTGCATACTTCATAAAAGAACTGTAACTGGAATAATGCAGTGTAAAAACCCAGCCTTCCAGGTTCCTGTTCATTGCCTCTTCTTTTGCCGCTTTCAATATATTATCGGAAAGGCCCGAAAGATCATTTGAGTCGGTAATATGGAGTATGTATTCATTTGTTTCTGTCAGAACATTTTCATCGAATTCAACAGACAATTTTGCCAGTTCTTCAGTGATCGCCCTGTATTCTTCCTTTTTCAGGCTGTCAAGGTTTGCACCGCTGCGGACAAAATCTTTGTATGTATTCTCCAGAAGGGTTATTTGCTCGGTTGTCAGTGAATTTCTGCCGGTATTTTCATAAACTGATTTCACCTTTGAGAAAAGAACCGGATCGAGTGTGATGCTGTTCTTGAAGTTAGCCAGGCGGGGAGATATATCTTTTGTTAATTTTTGCAAGCTTGAATCTGTTTCGGCAGCGTTGAGATTAAACATCGTCTGGCTTAACGTTTGCAGCATTTTTGCGCTGTTTTCCAAAGCAACAATGGTATTGTTAAAATCCGGAGCTTCCTCAATTTTTTTTATCATTTGAATTTCCTGTCCGGCACGGTTAAACGCTGTGTCAAAGGCAGGTCTGAAATGTTCGGGTGATATTTCTTCGAACGGAATGGAATGATAAGGAGTGTTGAATACTGAAAGCAATGGATTGTTCATAGCATTATCATGATCTGAGCAGGCAAAAATGGGAAAAATAAGGAGTACGAAAAATAAATGTTTGTTTTTCATGATCAGGTTTTTTATAATTTTATTCAAATAAACAAAAAATATAGCAAATCATTCTTTCCTTAATCAAAAGAATTCAAGTCATTAGCTCGTTCGTTGCTGGGTTATCAGCGCATAGCTTATTAGCTGGTTCCCGGATGCTGGGTACTTGGTGCCGGGTTTGTTTAAATGTTTAATCGTGTATTTGTGTAATTGATGAATTGGTAAAACTGGTGAACTGATTAAATGAAATATGCGATTGGCTTATCAGTATCTTCATTTCATCAGTTATTCGATTAATTCAGTTCATCAACTCATCACCTAATCAGTAAAGGACACCTTCTCAAGACTCACTTCTCATTTCTCATCACCCGGGACGGGTTGCGACAGGGAGCCTCAATTCGTTTTTGCAAGTACCGTAATTTTTTCAAATAAACGTTTTATTACATGGATCAATATCACTTACAAAACAGGCCCGATCGAGAACTGACATCAAAAGAAGAGATCGGTGAATTGTTAAAAACAGGAAAATATGTGACAATTGCCCTTTGCAGGAATTATGAGCCTTACATTGTGACGCTGAGTTATGGCTACGATCCCGAAAAAAACGCATTGTATTTCCATACTGCGAAAAAAGGATTGAAACTCGATTTTTTACTGGAAAATCCGAATGTCTGTGCAACGATTATCGAAGACAACGGATACATTGCGGATGAATGTGCACATGCATACAGGTCGGTCGTGTTTTGGGGTGATATCCGGATTGTCGGCGATATGGATGAGAAAAAGCATGGCATGTTGGTCTTGTTAAACCATCTGGAAAACAAGCAATCGGTAATCAAAGAAAAAATGCTGAAATCCGACAGCCGTTACTCCGGAATGGAGATCCTGCGGCTTGATATAAAACAGATCCACGGCAAAGCCGGCCGGTAGTGCGACCGGTCATACAATCAAAACTACTGTGAAAAGGGTTAAGAAACGACCCGTTCATACTCCGGCTGCGCCAAAAATAGTAATGGTTACCTGTAAGTTCCCCCTTCATTCATTCTCTCCGAAACAATACAAATAGCCGTCAAGGGAAGCTACATATAATCTGCCGTTCCAGACCACGGGAGTTGCATCGATCCGTATACCTTCTATTCCGTCGAGCAAACTGAACCGGTAATCGGATGTATATTCATATAACAGCAATCCCGAATCAAGGGGAGCGACCAACCTGTTTTCTGTCAATATAGGTGTTGAGATCGTTCCTCCGGTTTTTTCCTTATAGACCAGGACAGGGGACGGATACCGGCGTTTGTTACCGGGACCCCAAACCAGTTTGTCCGCATCGGTCGATTTATGATCTACCACGTATAAAAATCCGTCGACACCGATAAAGGCTGCCAGATTGCTTTCCGCATCCGAACGATAACTGTCATTGATAGCCACCGATCCCACAATCCCTCCTTCCCAGTGAAACCATGTCTTGTCTTCTACAGGATAATACCAGACAACACAATTTTCCGGAGATCCCGAAGGGTCGAGTTTGAATACCCCGCCCTTTCCGTCAATGTATTGTTTTTCGACAGCCACCAGAAGACAGCTGTCGGAGGTCACTACCGGTGATCCGTTCAGGTCGGCACCGATCTCAAAGATCCAGTCGACATCACCTTTGCTGATATTGTACCCGTATACCCTTCCCGATCCTGTCGTGGTATAAATTCTTTCGTTGAGAAAGCAGGGTGAAGATTCCGATTCAATATTCCTGCCATGCACCATCGTATCTTCAGGAAGAAAAAAAGGGAGCTCTTTATATACTTTCGGCTGTGGCATCCCGTCTTTTGTTTCCAGCTCTCCGGGGTCGGGCGAGAACACGGTAAACAAGCCGTTCTCAAGGGCCAGGTATGCCGTATCGTCAATGACCAGGGCCGATCCGTCCACATCCCTCGAATAGCTTAGTGTTCTTTTCACGTTCATCCTCCACAGTTCCTCTCCTGTCCGAAAGGATATGCCCCTGAGCGAAGGACAAAACCTGCTGTCAAGTGTGGTGCCGATGCCTCTTCTGCTTCCCTGCAGAACAATACAGTTTTCGGCCGGCTTTTCCGATTTACTGTTTTTCCACACTGTACCCGTTCCTTTGATGATATCGTCAAACAGATACTCCCATATAATTTCGCCTGTTTCAGCCGCTATTTTTTTCAGGTTATAATCAAAAGCGCCAAGGATAAGGAACAGTTCCCCGTCTTCCTCAATAACTAACGGTTGTCCCGTCCACCCGGCTCCTTTCCAGACCTTTTCAGGGTTTCCGTAGGCGGGACTAATGCCTTCACCAAGATAAGTTCTCCAGATGGTATCGAGCTTTGAAGGGGCGGTATTGCCATAATAATTTCTTTCCTGATTACCCAGATACGTATCAATGTACTGGATCGGTAAATCCGGATACTGAGGATAAAGATCGGAAATAAGCATCAGTAAGATGCCTGAGAACAGCCATTTATAAAACATAAACTATCTCCTTCTTCCGAGACCACGGCCTCCCATAAATCCCCATCCACCGCTTCCGATCAGGAAACCCAGTGCGTACCAGACCCCATTATTGTTCGGTGCATATACCGATACATCGTCCCTGAACAGCATACCAATCAGGTCGACAGGTGCAATAATACCATGCCATAGGCCACTCCAGAATCCATAGATGTGGCCCTGAAGACAGGCTTCAATGCTTTCTCTGTTGGAACAGGCTGCGAACAGTATCAGGATCAGACAGGCCGATAACATAACGGCTACTAATTTTTTGTTCATTCGTGTTTTCATAACAGGTTAATTATTTACAGGACTATTCATTCCTCACTCTCTGTTTCCTCCTGTTCGGTTTTGCGCAGGCGGTTTCCCAGAGGACCCCAGATAAACAGCATATGAAAGGCTATTCCACCCAGAATTACATTAAACATCTGACTGCGGTAAGGTGTGCCTTTCAAAATGACAGAAGAGGCTACTAAAACGGCTCCCCATACAAGGGCACTGGCAAGAATGGAGAATGCTATCCTGTTGTTTTTCATAATCAATACGGTTGATGAACTTTACCGATTTCATGGTATTCGCCACGAAAACGATATATAAATATAACCCATGATTTTGAATGACCGGTAAAGAATACAGGCCTTTATTTCGACAACAGGGTTTTTCTGATAAGCTTATCAATCCACTTATGAGGAAATTTCGTCAGAAATGAGATCGTTGATGTTTTGTTAATGCTGTATATGGTTTTCGGATGTCTTGCTTTCAGGGCCTTCATAACAAGCAAGGCTACCTTCCCCGGATCAATGGTTTTTCCCACTCCTTTTCCTGCAAAACGTTTAAATGTTGAAAACGGACCAACATACCGGCTGTTTTCCCGGATCTCTGCCTCACCAATTGCATCCAGCAAGCCTGTCCTGATCGCCCCGGGCCTGATCATGATCAGCTTAATATCATGCAGGGAAAGCTCCTGACGCATGGCAACACTGAACGATTCTAGTGCGATCTTAGAACTTGCATATGGCTGGAAAGCCCCTGAAAGGCGCACATTGTCACTGCTGATCTGAACTACCCTCCCTTTGTTTTCGATCAGATCATCCAGGAAAGCCGATACCGTCAGTACCGGACCATAGGTGTTCACTTTCACTATTTTATCAAGTTGATCTTCCGAAGCTTCCGATATGGGAAAGAACAGTGCTTTACCGGCATTGTTGACAATGTATTTGATACTCACTCCCAGGCTGTGCACATTTTCGCGCAGAGTCTCTATGGATAATTCCGAGGCCACATCCATGACCATTCCTTTGATCCTGATCTCATTGTCATAAGCATTCAGGATACCCCTACTGATATCGCCTGCAATGATATAATCCACGTCATCAATCTGTCCGGCTGCTTCGACAAGCGCCCTGCCCAGTCCGCCCAATGCCCCTGTGATAAGAATACCTTTTTTCATGGCCGGGAGGGATGATTATTTTCTGTTTTCATAAAATCAGGAAAATCTTAAACCGACAGCTTCATTTTTCCGTTCAGTCCCAGAACCCTCGGACAACGTTTTCTGCATTCCCAGCATCTTTTGATGACATAACCCTTTTCTGTTTTAAAATTTGAAAACGGCCTGCATTCTTTCTGAATAACTGTATCGCCTGTTAATGCCTGTTGCGGACATGAATCGAGGCATATTCTGCATCCTTTCGGACATACTTCATACCGGGCAAACGGATCCGGTTCGAATTTCTCGCCGGTCAGTAATGCTCCTATCTGGATCATGCTTCCAAAAACCTTATTGATAAGCAGGTTGTTCCTTCCTAACCTGCCCAGTCCGGCAAAATAGGCTGCGTGCCTTAGCGACAAAATCGCCCTTCCTTCCTGTTTATCACTGTCCCAGTACAAATACGGATCATCTGTAGGTATCAGAATGTTTTTTAAACCCAGCATATCGAGTTCCGAGGATATTTCGTAGGTCATTGAGTCCACTTTACGCATAGCCATTGCATTCACATGACTGAAAGGAACAGGGTTCTTGGCAAATAATGTTTCTGAAGGTACCCGGATAGCAAAGACCAGCACCGATTGTGTTCCCGGGTAAATGTCTCTTGGATGAAATCCGTCCGGGGCTTTACTGAAGCGGTCAACCGAAGCAATGCCAAACAGATCGGCACCGTTCTTCATCACCACTTCTTTAACTTGTTCCCTCGAGATCATATTGTGGTATTTTTAGGGCACCTTCATACAGAAAACAGGGTGCGCAAGATACAAAAGTTTTGGAATTTTTACCTTTTATACCGGGAATATTGAAATTCCGGTTTAGCAAATGATAACCCTCTGAAATGAACTAACCATGGGCAACCTTCACTGAATCAATTGTTCGCTTATACATCAAATTTAATATTTTCGTCGCAAGCAGCGGGGAACTAACCCCTGAGAGATTAGAATTTTTTTATTAATGATGCAACCCGTCCGACCGGATCAGCCGGTCGGGGCATCGGAGAACCGATCACGCCTCAGGCGAGAGAGCTCGACGAAGTCAATTAAACTCATTTATCCCGATACCCTGTGCTATCGGGATTATTCCCTCGCCTCAGGCGAGGTCATAAGACCACTTCGTTCAGTTGGTTCAACTTACAGATTTCAATACACTACGTTTTTGAAATCTGAGTTTCACGAATAAACCGGTCCGGCAAAAGAAAAAAAGTAACAGATATGGCAACAGGGTTTGCATGACAAAACATGTTTTTTACTCTTTACCGCATCATGCCATAGGTTTTATTTTTCCTGGTCATTTTCAGAAAATAGTTCAAGCGGGTATGAAACACTTCAGGTCTGCTGCGGGCCGAATCGATCCATCCGATACGCACCCGTTTATAAGGTCCCGGAAACCGATTAAAATGCTTCCAGACAAGCTCATCCTCCTGCAATGCCC
>JASFVU010000509.1:0-3081 GCA_050049665.1 Bacteroidales bacterium
TGTCATCGTATGAAATATCATCTGCAGAAGGAGTATGTTATCAGAGAGGAAACCTCATTAAATGTACTGCATATGGTATGGAGAATGATGAGAATGCTGTAATATCAATAGCATTTGATGGTGCGGATTTTGAGGACATTAATGTTCAAAATACTTTAATTAATGGAGAGGTTGTTGACTATAGCATAGAGGTTACTGATACTTCAATTGAACAGAAGGGCGTGGAAGTTAGAAAAGTTATTGTCTATCCGAATCCGGCACATAACGAATTGAACGTAGTTGTTATTCACGAGGCCGAAATTGCTATTTATAATGCATTAGGTTACTTAATATCAAAGGATAAAACATATAATGGACAGGCTACCTTTAATGTTAAGGGCTTCACAAGTGGAATATATCAGGTAAAGATACTACAGGAAGGGAAAAGTATAATGACTGTCCCTGTTGTCATTAATAACATCAGCGGTTTAAGGAAGTAGTACTGATTTGGTCTCCGGAGTTTTGTTTTTCAAATGAAAGTAATGTATTGGTCAAAATTAATAAACAAAAGGTATAGAAAGTCTTAAAACTAATGAAATTGTCACTGAAGTTTTGTGTATAATTTGTACTTAAAGATCAGATAAAACCCTCTAAAATTTATTCAAATGAACACCTCTTCAAATAGATCAAAAAGAAAGAGAAATATTTTGATAATTAGCTTTTTAACTGCAGTTATAGTCATTGCATCATTCATAGTTTTTTTTCTCATACGAGAATCAGGTTGTCCTTATGATTTAAATGAGGATGGTGTAATAGGATTAAGCGATCTGACTTCCTTAGCATCAAAATCAGGTAAATATTGTTCCGGGTGCAAAGAAGATGTCAATCATGACGGTATTATCAACAATGATGATATACAATTACTTTATCAATATTTGGGAAAATCATGCGATAGTATTGATTTCAAAGAATTGAAGCAGAATCGGCAAAAGAAAGCTGACTAATTTGTTTGTTATTTCGAATAAAATGTACAGACAGATAATATCAGGACAATCTTGCTGACAAAAGAGAATGTTAAGCTAAATTTCAGGTTTCACAGAAGATTGTATAGGATAATTTAATGTAGCCTTAACTGGTTAAAAAACAATACTATCATTAAAAATAATTTTCTTTGGTAGTAGCATGTAAACACACCCAGGACCAATTAAATTATGCTTTTAAATGGATGTGTATCATGTTAAATAAACATGATCTTATCGAGAGCAATGAGCTTTTCAAAACAGATCCGAATAAGTTTAACAAGTCATATTCTATTTCTAGTAATTACTAATTCAATACATATAAAATTAATAACATGAAAAAAAGATATCTGCTATTATTGGGGGTTATTTTTAATAGTTTCATCATTTTATCTCAAGAGGTTGATACCATATATGTAAATGAGAATGGCATTGAACGTGTTCTTGTGGAAAGAAATACGGTCCCTGAGTTAGAAGGCATTCCGGCAAACTCGATAGCATACAGGGTTTTTGTGGACATGGAGCCTAACTATCGAATGCTTGGTTTTGGCGGTTTTGAGGGTATCCGTTTGTTGACATTACTTCCTTCTTCTGAGAATGGACTTTATAATTATACAGGTATTGGTCCTTTGCGAACAGGTGATCAGATCAGTGCAACCTTTATAGGACTATTTCCTCAGATCGCCTATGATAGCTACATTACAGATGGCCGTCTTGGCAGTTTGGGTAATATTGGAGTACTTAAGTCTGTTGATGAGACAGGTATGGTTCTGGCAGCAGATCATGTTAGTGCCGTTAATCCTAATAATATAATATATGGTAATTCTACTTCAAATGATATACTGGGATCTGATGGTTCTGAACCTATGGTAGATATTGAAAACTTTGGCATTGCAGTTCCTTTGGGATCTATAGGCTACGATTCTTCAGGTGTTAATATTATTTTTGTCGGGCAATTCACTACGGACGGTGCGTTTGTTTTTGAATTGAATTTTGATTTGCTTACCGAAATCATGGGAACCAAGGTGTTGGTAAGTAATGTAAGTTACAATTCTGAAGATTATTCTGTAAATGAACCTCCCACAGTTGAAATTACCAGTCCTTCAGACGGGGCTACTTATGATTTTGGTACTTCAGTTAATATTAGTGCCAGTGCATCTGACCCGGATGGTACCGTTGATTCGCTTGAATTCTTTGTGAATGAGGAAAAAATAGGGGCTATTCTTACACCTCCTTACGAAATTAGCCGGCAATTTTCAGTAGCCGGAACTTATGAATTAAACGTTGTTGCAACTGATAACGAAGGACTTTCTGTAACTTCTGATACCATCACCATAACCATTGAAGAGGAACAGCAGATGCCTCCCCAGGTTTCTATTACCAGTCATCAGGAAGGAGACTGTGTTGAGGTTAATTCTTCACTAACCCTATTAGCTGATGCATCAGATTCCGACGGAACGGTTGCCTCTGTTCGTTTCTCAATTGATGGTATTACTCTGGAGACAGATACCGAAGCACCATTTGAAACAGAATGGACACCGGGTGAAACAGGATTGTTCGGCATATCAGCATTGGTTACCGATAATGACGGACTCACAGGGGTTTCAACAGTAAATGTCAATGTAAGTGAAATCTGCCTGGATGGAATTGAAATGTATGAGGATGGTGTTGATGGTTTGCATATTTATCCGAATCCGGTGAGCGAAATTATTACAGTTGAAGTCTTTTCCAAACAGATTGGGAGGGATGCAGCATACGAGATATACGATATTCAGGGGAATAAAATCCTGCAGGACAACTTTGAACTAAGGAATGAAGAAACAACAATTCAAATCGATTTATCGTCTTTTGCCAAAGGATTTTATGTTGTGAAATTATCAGCAGGCAACAGGACTTATAGTAAGTATCTTATCAAAGAATAAAGTAATAGCATTGCCGGCATTAACATAACACGGTCCCCTGTTAATTCAGGTTTAAGAATAATAGGGGATCATTGTTTTTAAGCACAAGTGTCAGAATGTTAATTTAGTATTAAAGAACCTGACAGGGGTTTTAATGTAAAATCCAGAAAGGATTAATACTG
>JASFVU010000510.1:0-3076 GCA_050049665.1 Bacteroidales bacterium
GTGTCTGGTCATATATGTATCAAAGTTTGCTTTCTACAAAATTAGTCTTATTCCTCAAACAGGAAAGGAAAAATGCACGGCAATAATAATATTAAGATGGTAACGACTATCCGAGGTAGGCTTTTAAATTTTTACAGCGGGTTGCGTTTTTAAGACGTTTGATGGCTTTTTCTTTAATTTGCCGGACTCTTTCGCGGGTAAGGTTAAATTCTTCCCCTATTTCTTCGAGGGTATGCGGGTGCTTTCCGTTCAGGCCAAAATACAACCTGATGATGTTAGCCTCCCGGTAACTGAGGGTTGCAAGGGCCCGTTCAATTTCTTTTCTCAGCGAATCGTTGAGCAGGCCTTTATCAGGAGGAGGAGTGTCCTTACTGAGAATAACGTCATACATGTTACCATCCTCTTCCTGGGTAATGGGAGCATCCATGGATATATGCCGTCCGGAACTTTTCAGCGATTCTTTTACTTCTTCAGGGGCTATTTCAAGAGCTTGCGCAATTTCCTGAACAGAAGGTTCTCTTTCAAATTTTTGCTCAAGATCGGCAAATGTCCTGTTAATCTTATTGATCGATCCGATCTTGTTAAGCGGTAACCTTACGATCCTGGCCTGTTCTGCCAGGGCCTGGAGAATGGATTGCCGGATCCACCATACGGCATAAGAAATGAATTTGAAACCGCGTGTCTCGTCAAATCTTTGTGCTGCCTTGATCAAACCAAGGTTACCCTCGTTGATGAGGTCGGGAAGACTTAGTCCCTGGTTCTGGTATTGTTTGGAAACGGAAACGACAAACCGGAGGTTTGCTTTGATTAACCTGTTCAGTGCTGCCTGATCACCTTTTTTTATAAGTCTGGCAAGTTCAACTTCTTCTTCGGCATTGATCAGCTCTTCTTTTCCGATTTCATGCAAGTACTTATCAAGGGAAGGGGTATCCCGGTTGGTTACCTGCTTGATGATTTTGAGTTGTCTCATGAAGAGCGAGTTTTAAGTATGGATCAATGCTGACCTCAATTTATACAGGATATTTCCATCAACAACTACAAACTCATACGAATACAAAGGACCGTTTGTTACCCTGAATAAACGCTTAAATTTAGTAAAAAATCCCGATCTTTTATTTCCTGGAAAATAAATTTCAATATTATTTTGGATATTATAAGTAAATACTTATTATTGTACAGATTTTCCTACTTTAGAAAGTTCTGGTTCGAAAAGCAACTCCTATTTAATATTTACTTTACCGTTAGTTAAGAATTGAAATTGACACATTAAGTCCCTATTATATCTATGTACGACATTCTTGAGTTAAATAAAAAGCTGGTCTCAGAATTAAAAGAGATCGCAAAAGAGTTGAAGATTAAAAAAGTTGAAACGCTTCGCAAACAGGATTTGATTTATAAGATTCTTGATCAGCAGGCGATATCTGCAACTGAACAAAAAAGAGACAGAAAAGAGAAGTCCGATGAAACTTCGCCGGGTCACATTCAGAAAAAAGATGAATCAAAACACTTTCAGAAAAACAGTGCAGGAGACAGAAAGCAACGTACCCGGAGGAAACGAATAGAAAAAGTTTCAGGCGGCTCTGATTCTGACAGGATCAATGCTGCGGTTGCGGAAGTTGAGGCAAATCTGAAAAATGACTCTTACACAGAGAATACCCGTCCGGCAAACAGGGCAGCCTCTTCTGATAATGCAGCCTCTTCTGATAATGCAGCCTTTTCTGATAATAAAGAAAGAAATACCAGGGACGGGGATTCATCCGGTTCTCACGATACGACAAAAACAATTACCACAAAGAGTGATATCAAGATCAAGTTTGCCGATGAAAGGAAGACTGAAAAGACTATTGACTTTGATGGTGTGATAAGTAATTCGGGAGTTCTGGAGATCATGCCTGATGGTTATGGATTTCTCCGCTCGGCCGATTACAATTATTTGAACTCACCGGATGATATTTATGTTTCGCAATCTCAGATCAAATTATTCGGATTAAAGACAGGCGATACGGTTCAGGGCACCATCAGACCACCCAAAGAAGGGGAGAAGTACTTTCCTTTGATAAAAGTGGAAGAAATAAACGGAAGAGACCCTGAATATATACGGGACAGGGTACCTTTCGATTACCTGACGCCACTATTCCCGAATGAAAAATTTACGCTGATCAGGTCCGGGGAACCGGGAGGTATGTCGGTCAGGGTGATCGATATGTTTTCGCCCATTGGCAAAGGTCAGCGAGGGTTGATCGTAGCCCAGCCGAAGACAGGGAAAACGATCCTTTTGCAGGATATTGCCAATGCCATTGCCTCGAATCATCCCGAGGCGTACCTGATCATCCTTTTGATCGATGAAAGGCCTGAAGAAGTAACCGATATGGCAAGGAATGTCAGGGGAGAAGTGATCTCGTCTACTTTTGACGAACCTGCAGAACGCCATGTGAGGGTTTCCAATATCGTACTTGAAAAGGCAAAACGGATGGTGGAGTGCGGACACGATGTGATCATCCTTCTGGATTCCATTACACGTCTGGCAAGAGCCTATAATACGGTTGCTCCGGCCTCCGGTAAAGTATTATCGGGAGGTGTGGATGCCAATGCCCTTCATAAACCGAAAAGATTTTTCGGAGCAGCGAGAAATATTGAGAACGGCGGTTCACTGACCATCATCGCCACTGCATTGACCGAAACCGGTTCAAAAATGGATGATGTGATCTTTGAAGAATTTAAAGGTACGGGTAACATGGAGCTTCAGCTTGACCGTAAACTTTCGAACCGCAGGATCTATCCGTCGGTCGATATCACTGCATCAAGTACACGGAGGGAAGATTTGTTGCTTAATAAGAATATTCTTAATAAGATATGGATACTCAGAAAATACCTCACCGATATGAATTCGGTCGAAGCGATGGAGTTTCTGCGTGACCGGTTAGCCAAAACCGAAAGTAACGAGGAATTTCTGATCTCAATGAACGGAGAATAAATGACTCTGCAGAAAGTATCAAAGGGTGTTTCTTAATTTGGTAAACACCCTTTTTTAATTCGGGTTGCTGCTTATTTGAAATCAAAATGAATAAGCTTAAAT
>JASFVU010000511.1:0-3075 GCA_050049665.1 Bacteroidales bacterium
ATAGCCGTAAGAGGATGTTCTTCGCCAAAAACAGACTTTCGTATGGCAAAAACCGACTTTTCATAATTCAGCGCTTTCTGGTAGTCTCCTTTTTCATAATAAATGACGCTCAGATTGCTGTAACTCGCTGCTGTATTCAAATGATTTTCTCCCAGTACCTTTTTACGTATGGCAAGGGCTTTCTCATGCATAAGCTGAGCCGAATCAAGTTTTCCCAGATCAATGTAAACATTGCCTATTGTATTGTACGATGATGCTATTGACGGATGGTCCTCCCCATATTTCTTCCTGATGATATCAGAAGCGCGGGTACAATGGTAAATCGTTTTCCTGTATTGTCCGTCAAATGAATAGACAATACCTAAGTTACCATGAGCCGATGAGGTCTTCCTGTGATCTTCACCATAAACCTCAATTGAACTATACAGAGCCATTTGCATATACCTTATGGCGCCCTCGAAATCGGAATAACCTGTCATAAGCCTTCCTTTGAGATCATAAGCATCTACCAACAGTCTTGAAGAATCGTTGTCCAATCTTCTGGAAAGCTGTATTGTTTTGTCAATCAGACTATTGGCGCTATCTATCATGTTCTGGTAGGATAAGACAAATGCTTTTTTTGTTAATGTCTCAACATATTTATCCCGGATCCCTTCATTTAAAAACAGTACGGCTGCCCTGTCAAAATAATACAACGAACTGTCATAGTTTCGTTGGCGGGTTAATAATGTCGCTTTTTCAAAATAACGAAACGCAAGACTGTCATCGTGAATCCGGCCTGTCAGGCTGGTAAAACAAGAAAAATATAAACATAATGACAACAGGGCCGGAATCAGGTTTTGAGTTGGTTTCATAAACAGAATTAATGCAGAATTTGAAAGTATCCGAACAAAAATGCAATTAATAAAGTCTGATGAATAAAAACAAGAAAAATATCAATAATGTACGTTGCGGATATATTGTTCATAAACTTTCCATTTTCCATTTCCCTCTCCTCGCCGGAATACTCACAGATTCCTTCAGCAGCATAAGAAATTCACTTCGATCGACATCCACAGCACCCAAACGACGCATATGATCTGTTGATTGCTGAACATCAATGAACTGAAAGTTCCATTTTTGCATCAGTTCCGTTAAATAATAGAGAGCAACTTTTGAGGCATTGGCAACATGGTGGAACATTGATTCTCCAAAAAAAGTTTTTCCAAGGGATACTCCGTATAGCCCTCCTGCAAGTGTATCATCAAGATATGTTTCCACAGAATGAGCATATCCTTCATCATGCAGGTTTATATAAGCTTCTGTCATGTCTTTTGTGATCCATGTGCCTTTTTGTCCCGGCCTTTCGACTGTAGCACATTCCCTGATAACCTTTTCAAAATTTGTATCGACCTTTACAGTAAATACCTTTTTTTTAATAATCTGCTTCAATGATCCGGAACATTTGAATTTATCCGGATATAAAATCATACGGGGATTTGGCGACCACCATAATATCGGATCCCCTTCATTAAACCATGGGAATATCCCCTGGGAATAGGCCGATAACAGATAGTCTGAAGACAGATTACCACCTACGGCAGCTAATCCGTCATCATCAGCTTCATTCGGATCGGGAAATTGTATCTCAAATGCCATATATTAACCGGAAATATACATTAATCCTACAGATTGATACCTTAATGGAGAAATAATATTACTTTGAAAAAAAATACGCATACACCATACATTCGACACGTATAAATTGATATTGAATGTAAAATTACCTAATTAAGTACAATCGCTTCATGAAACAATTTTCAAAAAATGATCAACGCATTGATCATTTAAATGACAGCGAGACTACTAACGAATTAACCAAAAATATACTGAATGAGATCAACGCATTTATTTTTGTTTTCGATTTAGAAAACCTTAAGCCGTTGTGGATCAATAATTATTTCACCAGGCGAATTGGCTATACAAATAATGATTTACAGAGGATCTCCAAAGAAGAATTCCTAAATCTTTTTCATCCTGATTCGCTGACTTTATTTAAGAATAGGATTAACTATGTCACCAAAAATCCCAACCGGGAAGTCAAAACGGTATACCAGCTAAGGTCCAAAAATCAGGACTGGATCTATTTACTGACATCAAGCCGCATTTTTAAAAAAAATAAAGACGGAAACATAAAATACCTTATAGGTCATGCTTTCGAAGTAAATCCGTATGAATTAAAACGACATCTCAATGAAATTACAAGATTAAAACGCAGGTGTGATAACTTATCTTTAATTAGCCTTCTGGGCAGAAGAGAAGTTGATATTATCCACCTGATCTCATGTGGATTCACAGATAAAGAAATTTCTTCAAAACTTAACATCAGTATACATACCACCAAAACTCACCGTAAAAAAATCATTCAGAAACTGAAAGTGAAAAATACAGCTGCATTGGTGAAATTTGCAGTAGAAAACGACCTGTGCTAAAACGTTCAATGATCATTGATCCAAAATACCTCTTTAAGGGTATTGTATAAACAATTCTTAAACTCTATTTTTAATACATACTAAAAAGTCATCTGAAACCTGGAACTAAACTTTCCGAAAAACCGGTGTTCTACACTTTTTGAAGTTATGTTTTTCGCAGAATGTATTGGAACAAGCTGGTTGAGTTTTTCAATAAAGCCGGAGCAGAATTATGTTTACTCCGGCTTTTTTGTTAATGCTTTAACACTTTCTTACTGTGCCCAGGACTGGACTCGAACCAGCACGACCTTTAACAGTCACCAGGCCCTCAACCTGACGTGTCTACCAATTTCACCACCTGGGCAGATTCAGAGTGAAAGTAAGAATATACACTCGCTCTCGCTCCCACTCTCATTTTGCCTTTGTGCCCAGAACAGGACTCGAACCTGCACGTATTTGCATACACTAGTCCCTGAAACTAGCGCGTCTACCAATTCCGCCATCTGGGCATTAACTAATTAACCAATTATGTATATTCAAAGAACTTTTCTGCCTATTCCAACTTTTGTCTGCTTGACGCTGGCGGAATTGGCTCCCCTTCGGCCTGGCTCCTCTCTAAAATGCT
>JASFVU010000091.1:0-8077 GCA_050049665.1 Bacteroidales bacterium
AAATTACTTATCCGAAGGCTGTCCGTTGATACTGGACTATCCCGATACGCTTCGCTATCGGGATTGTTCGACTAGCAAATTCCAGTTCACTTCGTTCCTGGAATTTGAGTCTCACGAAAAAAAGGTTGTCTCCGTGAAAAGACAACCTTCAAAAATTTACGGTTAGCATGTTATTCTATGCCTGGGCTGTCGGACCACCAAAATTAAGAGGGATCTGTTGTCCTCCTCCGCCTTCCACATCTTTGATCGGCCCGTGAATAGACTCATATTTCTCGATATTATCCTTTAGAGCCATCAGAAGACGTTTGGCATGTTCAGGAGTAAGAATAATGCGCGATTTAACATTTGCTTTAGGCATGCCGGGCATAATTCTCACAAAATCGATCACAAACTCTGAGGTTGAGTGAGTTATGATCGCCAGATTTGAATATGTACCTTGGGCAACCTCTTCTTTCAGCTCGATGTTTATCTGGTTCTTATTTTCCTTTTTGTCTTCCATAGCAAAATGATTATACTCTGTTATGCTTCGGTTTTCGCTTTGACTTCTTTCTCTGATTCAGGCTCCGGGACTGTCTCGGTAAGGTTCTCGTACTCCTCCCTGGATCCGACGATCATTTTATCGTAAATACGGGCACCTGTTCCGGCCGGTATCAAATGCCCGACAATCACGTTTTCTTTGAGTCCTTCCAGTTCATCCACTTTACCGAAGATAGCTGCTTCGTTCAGTACTTTTGTCGTTTCCTGGAACGATGCTGCCGACATGAAACTCTGGGTCTGCAGGGCAGCACGTGTTATTCCCTGGAGAACCTGATCGGATGTGGCAGGAACGGCATCACGGGCCTCAACAAGCTTAAGGTCTTTTCTTTTAAGCATGGAATTCTCATCGCGAAGCTTCCTTGCCGTAACGATCTGTCCGGCTTTCAATACCTGTGAATCGCCGCCATCAAGGATTACCTTCTTGCCAAAGATCCAGTCGTTCTCATCCATGAATTCCCACTTGTCAACAAGCTGCCTTTCCAGGAACTTCGTATCTCCCGGATCAATGATATCCACCTTACGCATCATCTGGCGCACGATGATCTCAAAGTGCTTATCATTTATCTTCACTCCCTGTAAACGATATACCTCCTGCACTTCATTGACAATGTATTCCTGCACTTTCGTAGGTCCCTTGATAGACAAAATATCCGCAGGAGTGATCGCTCCGTCGGAAAGCGGGATTCCCGCTTTAACGTAATCGTTCTCCTGGATCAGGATCTGTTTTGACAACGGAACAAGGTATTTCTTCACCTGGCCTGATTTGGAGGTAATGATAATCTCCCTGTTCCCTCTTTTTATCTTACCAAAGGATACTTCCCCGTCGATCTCGGATACCACGGCCGGATTGGATGGGTTCCGCGCTTCGAACAATTCGGTAACCCTCGGCAATCCACCTGTAATGTCACCCGATTTACCGACAGCACGAGGTATCTTTACAAGAATTTCACCCGCTTTCACCGTATCTCCCTCATTCACCGCCAGGTGGGCTCCCACCGGCAGGTTATACGATTTAAGCACATCACCTCCTTTGGAAAGGATCTTAATCCCGGGGTTCTTTGTTTTATCACGTGTTTCAATGATCACCTTTTCACGGAAGCCTGTTTGCTCATCACTTTCTTCTTTATAAGTGACCCCGTCAATGACGCTCTCAAATGCGATTTTACCTGCTGATTCGGAAATAATGACCGCATTGTACGGATCCCAGTCGCATATCGGATCCCCTTTCTTTATTTCAGCTCCGTTTTTAACATACAACGAAGCCCCGTATGGGATATTATGGGTGGTTAATCCGATGCCTGTATTTTTATCCACAATTCTTAATTCGGCGAGCCTCCCTATTACAACATCGACTTTATTCCCTACTTCATCGTCGCGTTCAACGGTCCTTAATTCTTCGATATCAACCTTACCGTCATACTTGGCGATCACACTCGACTCGGCTGCGATATTGGAAGCGGTACCACCGACATGGAATGTTCTCAGCGTAAGCTGTGTTCCCGGTTCTCCGATGGATTGTGCGGCAATCACCCCGACAGCTTCCCCGATCTGCACCATCCTGCCTGTTGCCAGGTTTCTTCCGTAACATTTTGCACATACACCCTTTTTCGCTTCACAGGTCAGAACCGAACGGATCTCAACCTGTTCTATGGGCGAGTCTTCTATCTTTGCGGCAATTTCCTCATTAATTTCCTCACCGGATGTGATGATCAGCTCTCCCGTCATAGGATGGTATATGTCGTGAACGGCCGTTCTTCCCAATACTCTCTCAGGAAGGCTTTCAACCACCTCTTCATTGTTTTTGATAGCCGTAGCTACAAGTCCGCGCAATGTTCCGCAGTCTTCTTCGGTAACAATGACATCCTGCGATACATCAACGAGCCTCCGGGTGAGGTAACCGGCATCGGCTGTTTTCAGCGCCGTATCGGCAAGACCCTTACGGGCACCATGGGTAGATATGAAATACTCCAGTACCGAAAGCCCTTCTTTAAAATTCGAAAGAATCGGGTTTTCGATAATTTCAGAACCCGTAGAACCCGACTTCTGCGGTTTTGCCATCAAACCACGCATACCCGAAAGCTGGCGGATCTGTTCTTTTGATCCCCTGGCCCCTGAGTCAAGCATCATATAAACCGCATTGAAGCCTTGTTTGTCAGATGACAACTGGCTCATCAAAGTCTGTGTCAATTTTGCATTCGTATGCGTCCAGATATCAATGATCTGATTGTATCGTTCATTGTTGGTGATGAAGCCCATATTGTAATTGTTGAGCACTTCATCCACCTGGCTGTATCCTTCGGTAACAAATTCTTCCTTCTGATCCGGTACGATCACATCTTCCAGATTAAAGGAAAGACCACCTCTGAAAGCCATATCGTAACCCATATTTTTTATGTCATCAAGAAACTGAGAAGTACGGGCTATACCTGTTTTCTTGAGCACCTTTGATATGATCTCCCTAAGCGATTTCTTTGTAAGCAATTCGTTGATAAATCCCACTTCCCCGGGAACAAATTCATTGAAAATAACCCTTCCTACCGTTGTTTCAATGATACGACTTACAATTTCATCATTTTCAAGATCATTTGCTTTCACCTTGATCACGGCGTGAAGATTGACTTTGCCTTCGTTGTAAGCAATACTCACTTCTTCCGGAGAATAAAATGTCATTCCCTCGCCTTTCACTTTTTCTTCATCCGTGCTACGCTTGGCCTTGGTGATATAATATAATCCCAGGACCATGTCCTGCGAAGGCACACAAATAGGTGCTCCGTTGGCAGGGTTAAGGATGTTGTGCGATGCAAGCATCAGCAATTGGGCTTCGAGAATCGCTTCGTTCCCAAGAGGCAGGTGAACAGCCATCTGGTCACCATCAAAATCGGCATTGAAAGCAGTACATACCAGCGGATGCAACTGAATGGCTTTCCCTTCAATAAGTTTTGGCTGGAATGCCTGAATACCCAGACGGTGCAGTGTAGGTGCCCTGTTCAGCAATACAGGATGCCCTTTAAGGACATTTTCAAGTATGTCCCAGACAACGGGATCCTTTCTGTCAACGATCTTTTTGGCAGATTTAACGGTTTTTACTATCCCTCTTTCGATAAGTTTCCGAATGATAAAAGGCTTATAGAGTTCTGCGGCCATGTCTTTTGGCAAACCGCATTCATGCAGGTCGAGTTCCGGGCCTACAACAATGACGGAACGTGCGGAATAGTCGACCCGCTTACCCAGCAGGTTCTGCCTGAAGCGTCCCTGTTTTCCTTTTAAGCTGTCGCTTAGCGATTTCAAAGGCCTGTTGGCATCTGTTTTTACTGCATTGGCTTTACGTGAATTATCAAACAGCGAATCGACTGCTTCCTGCAGCATCCTCTTTTCATTTCTGAGGATGACCTCGGGAGCTTTGATCTCTATCAGTCTTTTCAGCCTGTTATTCCGGATGATGACCCTGCGGTAAAGGTCATTCAAATCGGAAGTAGCAAAGCGGCCTCCGTCAAGAGGAACGAGGGGTCTCAGTTCGGGTGGAATAACAGGAACTACCTTAACGATCATCCACTCAGGACGGTTGACTCCTTTTGAAGCACGAAAAGCCTCGACAACCTGGAGACGTTTCAGAGCCTCGTTCTTTCTTTGCTGTGAAGTTTCGGTATTAGCGGTATGACGAAGTGAATAAGATATCTCATCCAGATCCAGTCTCTCAAGTAACCTGTAAAGAGCCTCAGCACCCATATCGGCAATGAACTTATCCGGATCACTGTCGTCCATGTACTGGTTCTCCTTTGGAAGCGACTCAACAATATCAAGGTATTCTTCTTCCGTGAGAAAATCAAGGTAATTGATACCGTCTGCCTTTTTTACACCCGGATTTATGACTACATACCTTTCGTAATAAATGATGGAATCCAGTTTTTTGGTAGGCAAACCCAGTAAATACCCGATCTTGTTGGGCAGCGATTTAAAGTACCATATATGAGCTACGGGCACTACAAGCGAGATGTGTCCCATCCTTTCGCGGCGTACCTTTTTCTCCGTGACTTCAACTCCGCAACGATCGCATACGATGCCTTTATAACGTATTCTTTTGTATTTGCCGCAATGGCATTCATAGTCTTTTACAGGACCAAAAATCCGTTCGCAAAATAAACCGTCTCTTTCCGGCTTGTAAGTTCTGTAGTTGATCGTTTCAGGTTTCAATACCTCACCACTTGAACGTTCAAGGACTTCCTCCGGAGAAGCCAGTCCGATGGCGATTTTCGAAAAACTACTGTTTATTTTTGTGTCTTTTCTGAATGACATATGTTATAATTTAATGATCAGTTAAACAAGGAACCCTATACCGTAATTATACCAGGTTAATACTCAAACCCAGTCCTCTCAGTTCGTGAAGCAATACATTTAATGACTCCGGAATTCCGGGAACAGGCAAAGGTTCACCCTTCACTATGGATTCATATGTTTTTGCACGTCCTATCACGTCATCTGATTTGACAGTCAGTATTTCCTGCAATATATGAGCTGCCCCGAAGGCTTCAAGTGCCCATACTTCCATTTCACCAAAACGCTGACCTCCGAATTGGGCTTTCCCGCCAAGAGGCTGCTGGGTGATCAGTGAATACGGCCCGATCGACCTTGCATGCATTTTGTCGTCAACCATATGGCCCAGTTTAAGCATATAGATCATACCGACTGTTGCAGGCTGGTCGAAACGGCTCCCGGACCCTCCGTCATAGAGAAACGTTTTTCCGAACCGCGGCAGACGTGCCTTTTCAGTGTATTCGTCTATCTGTTCGATCTTCGCACCATCAAATATCGGTGATGCAAACTTCAGTCCCAGTTCTTTTCCGGCCCAGCCGAGGACAGTTTCATAGATCTGCCCGAGGTTCATCCTTGAGGGCACACCCAGCGGATTCAATACAATATCAACCGGCGTTCCGTCTTCGAGGAAGGGCATATCTTCCTGGCGGACTATCTTGGCCACGATTCCCTTGTTCCCGTGACGGCCTGCCATTTTATCACCGACTTTAAGCTTACGTTTCTGGGCAATATATACTTTCGCCAGTTGAACAATGCCTGCCGGAAGTTCATCACCGATCGTTACATTGTATTTCTTTCTTTTGTAAATCGCATCAACCTCCTTAAACTTGATAATGTAGTTATGGATAAGCTGCGAGATAAACTCGTTCTTTGATTTGTCAGTGGTCCATTTATTTGGATTCACTGTCATATAATCGAGGTCCTGAAGTATTTTCTGTGAAAATTTAGTGCCTTTTGGTATGACATCTGCGTTCAGGTAATCTTTCACACCCTGGGATGTTTTACCATTGGTAAGAGAAAAAAGCTTATCAACAAGTTTTCCTTTTACTTCAATGGTTTGCCTGTTGAATTCCTCTTCTATTTTATCGAGTATCGGCTTGGTAGCCGCTTTTAATTTTCTGTCCTTCACCGAACGTGAAAACAACTTCTTGTCAATGACCACACCGAAAAGTGACGGAGGGGCTTTGAGCGAAGCATCTTTCACATCTCCGGCCTTATCACCGAAAATAGCCCTCAGAAGCTTTTCTTCCGGAGAGGGATCGGATTCTCCTTTAGGGGTGATCTTCCCGATCAGAATATCTCCGGGAGATACATTTGCCCCTATTCTTATCAGACCGTTTTCATCCAGATCCTTGGTTGCCTCTTCACTCACATTGGGAATATCAGAAGTCAGCTCTTCCAGTCCCCGTTTTGTATCCCTGACTTCCAGCAGGTATTCCTCGATATGGATCGAAGTGAAGATATCCTCACGAACAACGCGTTCGGAAATCACTATGGCATCCTCAAAGTTATATCCTTTCCAGGGCATAAAAGCAACCATCAGATTGCGTCCCAGAGCAAGTTCTCCGTCCTGGGTGGCATACCCCTCCGTAAGTATCTGTCCTGCCGCAACCTTTTCACCCTTACGGACAATGGGTTTCAGGTTGATACACGTGTTCTGGTTCGTTTTTCTGTATTTCGGAAGCTTGTATCGTTTCAGCTCACCGTCAAAGGAGACAAACTTCTCTTCATCTTTCAGGTTGTACTTGATAACGATCTCATTCGAATCGACGTATTCGACTTCCCCTTCTCCTTCTGCAACGACCAGTAATCTGGAGTCGCGAACGACATTTCCTTCTATGCCTGTACCAACGATCGGTGATTCGGGCGATACAAGCGGCACTGCCTGCCTCATCATGTTAGACCCCATGAGTGCCCTGTTTGCATCATCGTGCTCCAGGAAAGGGATCAGAGAGGCAGCAATGGACGCGATCTGGTTCGGAGCAACATCCATCAACTGAACTTCTTCGGGTTTTGCAAGCGGATAATCCGCTTCGAGACGTGATTTGATCTTTGGATTGATAAAATTCCCGGTATCGGTGATGGGTGCATTGGCCTGCGCAATGATCTGTCCTTCTTCTTCCTCTGCACTGAGATAGATGACGCCTTTGCCACTCAGATCTACCTGGTTGTCCTCAACTTTTCGGTAGGGGGTTTCAATGAAACCGAGAGAATTGATCTTGGCATAAACACAGAGTGATGAAATAAGTCCGATATTCGGTCCTTCCGGAGTTTCAATGGGACAAAGCCTTCCGTAATGAGTATAATGTACGTCACGTACTTCAAAGCCGGCCCTCTCACGCGATAAACCTCCGGGACCGAGAGCAGACATCCTCCTCTTGTGGGTCATTTCGGCCAACGGATTGGTCTGATCCATAAACTGCGACAACTGGTTTGTTCCGAAGAACGAATTGATGACCGAAGACAATGTTTTTGAATTGATCAGGTCGATCGGTGTAAACACTTCGTTATCACGCACATTCATTCTTTCCCGGATCGTACGGGCCATTCGTGCAAGGCCAATTCCAAACTGGTTATACAATTGTTCTCCGACAGTCCGCACCCTACGGTTACTCAGGTGGTCAATATCATCCACATCGGTCTTTGAATTGATCAGCTCGATCAGGTATTTTATGATCTCAATGATGTCTTCCTTTGTCAGGACTTTTACATCCATATCCGTTTCCAGTCCAAGCTTTTTGTTGATCCTGTAGCGGCCGACCTCACCCAGGTCATAGCGTTTGTCGGAGAAAAACAATTTGTCGATCACATCCCTTGCTGTAGCTTCATCCGGTGGCTCGGAATTTCTCAGCTGGCGGTAAATATGGAGCACCGCTTCTTTTTCCGAGTTACAGGGATCTTTCTGCAAGGTATTGTAGATAATATCGAAATCTGACTGGTTCAGGGCTTCTTTGTGCAACAGTATGGTCTTCGCACCTGAATCAATGATTTCGTCGAGGTGCTCCTCCTCGAGAACAACCTCTCTGTCGATCACTACTTCATTTCGCTCAATGGATACAACTTCACCGGTATCTTCATCAACAAAGTCCTCGACCCATGATTTGAGAACACGGGCTGCAAGTTTTCGTCCGATTAATTTTTTCAATGCTGTTTTTGACACTTTGATCTCATCGGCCAGATTAAAAATCTCGAGAATATCTTTATCACTCTCATAGCCGATAGCACGCAA
>JASFVU010000512.1:0-3062 GCA_050049665.1 Bacteroidales bacterium
TTCGACGTACGATTCAATTTTCGAGTGGAATGCACAGATTCCCTTCATCAGCAATACTTTTGGGAATCATTTGAGTTTATTCACTCTGCTCATGACCGTATCCACGATCCTTTCCATGAAATTCAACAACCAGACAGCGGCTACCAACCAGCAAATGCCGGGCATGAAATCCATGATGTATGTTATGCCTATCATGTTCATGTTTATCCTGAATAAATTTTCAGCGGGACTTACCTATTATTATTTTCTCGCCAATATCATCACATTTGCACAGAACCTGCTGTTCAAACAGTTTGTCGATGAAGATGAACTGCTGAAAAAGCTTGAATCAAGAAAAAGCAAACCGGTGAAAAAGTCAAAATTTCAGCAGCGAATGGAGATGCTGGCTAAGCAGCAGGGACAAAAACCTGTGAAAAGGAGGTAAATACGGAATAAATCTTTATGTTAATCCTGAAAACAATTTGTGCTTATGTCGAACGTCAGGTTTGTGGCTATAGTTATATTATTTTTCATGCCACTAAGACACCAAAACACTAAGTATTCACTAAGATATGAGGCTATAAAATACTGTAAATCAATTTATTAAATATAACACTTATTTTAAACTCACGTTACATTATTAATCTTTATGCAACAAAGTCCAGAAGACCTGAAGCCAAGCAAAGACAACTATATTCCTGTAGATGAATCAGTAGAAGGCATTGCCAAATTAGTGGTTGATTCAGCATCTAAAGTTCATGTTAACCTGGGGCCAGGATTATTGGAAAAAGTATATGAAATATGTTTTTGTCATGAGTTGGAAAAAAAAGGCCTCAGGTACCAAAGACAAATTGATATTCCAATAGTCTATGATGATATAATCTTTGAAGAAGGATTAAGACTTGATGTTTTAGTTGAGGATTGCATAATATGTGAACTGAAAGCCCTCGGAACTGTAAATCCGGTATGGGAAGCTCAAATTTTGAGTCATTTGAAACTAACAGGTAAGAGATTGGGTTTCTTAATCAATTTCAATGTTTCCAAAATAAAGAACGGTATTAGACGATTTGTCATTTGATTAATATAAGAAAGATAAATAATTTTTATACATAATATCTTTGTGTTTAGTCTTTGTGAATTTGTGCCTTTGTGGCAAAATAAAGTTAAATTTCAGTACAGATTAACAGAAAGTGAATATACTTTAAATAATTGCATTGTATGGAGCTTGTAAAAAACAGGTACCGGATAGACGGAGTTGACGTACTGTCCATTGTGGAAAAATACGGTTCGCCTCTTTATGTATATGAAACTGGCCGAATGAAAGCGCAGTATGAGAAATTCATAAGCGCGTTTAAAGGGGTTAAGCTAAAGATCAATTTTGCCTGTAAGGCGCTTACAAACATCAATGTACTTAAATTTTTCAGATCCCTTGGAGCAGGCATTGATGCTGTTTCCATACAGGAAATCCAACTGGCACTGAAAGCGGGCTTTAAACCCAAAGACATTATTTATACTCCCAATTGCGTATCGATCGATGAAATATACAAGGCAGTGGATTTCGGGGTCCGTATCAACATTGATAATCTGTCTGTTCTGGAACAATTCGGACACAAATACAGCAGGCAAATACCGGTTTGTATCCGGATCAACCCGCACATCATGGGAGGGGGGCATGAAAAAATATCCACAGGCCACATCGACTCGAAGTTTGGTATTTCTATTTACCAGATGCCTCACTTGCTCAGGGTGATCAGGGCGAATGACATGTTGGTCGAGGGAGTACACATGCATACGGGTTCTGATATCCTCGATGTGGATGTGTTTTTAAAAGGAACGGAGATCCTGCTGGAAGCAGCCAGGAATTTCCCCGATCTGGAGTACATTGATTTTGGCAGCGGTTTTAAAGTACCTTATAAACCGGATGACATTCAAACCGATATTGCTGCCCTTGGAGAAAAACTGGTGAACCGGTTCAATGACTTTTGCAGGGAATACGGTAAGTCACTGACTTTGATGTTTGAACCGGGTAAGTTCCTGGTAAGCGAAAGCGGGTATTTTCTGGCAAGGGTGAATGTGGTAAAGCAGACAACAGCAACCGTTTTTGCAGGATTGGATACGGGTCTGAACCACCTGATACGTCCCATGTTTTACGATGCCTATCATCACATCATCAATGTTTCCAAGCCGGATGCCAATACAAGGATATATACTGTGGTAGGCTATATATGCGAGACAGATACTTTTGGATGGAACCGGAAGATCAATGAAATTTCGGAAGGCGATGTTCTGGCATTCTATAATGCAGGAGCCTACTGTTTTGCTATGGCCTCCAATTACAATTCACGTTATCGTCCGGCCGAAGTGCTGATACATGAAAAGAAAGATTACCTCATACGTCAGCGTGAAAATTTTGACGATCTTCTGAGGAATCAGATAGAAGTTGAAATGTAGGATGCTATGACAAATAGCAGGTTAAACATAGCCTTTCTTGACGCTCTGACTCTTGGAGAAGTGAACCTTTCCGGTCTGGAGGAATTGGGAAACCTTACCTGTTATGAGATGACCCCTCCTGAAAAAGTGATTCAACGTCTTAAAGGCATACAGGTGGCCATTACCAACAAGGTGATTATTGACAGGGAAATTATGGAAGCCTGCCCGGACCTGAAACTCATATGCATAGCAGCAACTGGTATGAACAACATCGACCTGGCATCTGCAAAAGAAAAGGGAATAGAAGTAAAGAACGTTGCCGGGTATTCTACTGACTCCGTCGCTCAGTCGGTTTTTGCCATGTTATTTTATCTGTTGCACAGGAGCAGGTATTTCGATGAATATGTCAAATCCGGAGCATACCTGTCAAGTCCGGTCTTTACGCACCACGGAAGAAGTTTTTGGGAATTGAAGAACAAACGTTTCGGCATCATCGGGCTTGGTACCATCGGACACCGGGTGGCTGAAATAGCCGGGGCCTTTGGCGCAGAGGTAGTGTACCACTCGACATCCGGGAAAAATACAGGTAACGACTATTTGCATCTTGGCCTGGAAACTTTGCTTTCCACTTCGGATGTCATATCCGTTCATTG
>JASFVU010000513.1:0-3059 GCA_050049665.1 Bacteroidales bacterium
GGTGTAGCAGTATCGGGCAAACAAACAAAATCAGCCGGTTTACCTATTCCTGCAGGAGCATTTGTATCATAGGTAATGCACAATTTATCAAGATTGGTTCCCTCTTCGCTAAAAGCAATCGTGAGAATATGTTCACCCGCTGTAAGTGAATAGCCGTCCAATCCTTTCCACTCCCATCCGCTTGTACCCAGGTCATCAAACAGTACAAATTCTCCTTCGTCCATCTTTATCCAGTATGAATTATTATCAGGTTCGCTACAGTTCAGGCGGGCAAAGACCTGGTAAGTGGTATCATTGTTCACTTCAAAAGGGATATAGATCGTACTTGCAGAATCGGCAGGCGCTTCCGAAGGGCTGCTAAAACCGGGTTCAACGGTTACATAACCCTGATTTGAAACCTGGGGATCAATGATCAGTTCCCAGTTCTCACCAACCGTTGCACATTCGGGTTCGATCCACAACAACTCAATTCCCGATGTATCTACTGCGGGATGAAGGGTATCCAGGCCTTCGAACAATTTCAGATCAATGGAATCTACCATTATTCTGTATCCTGCGGTATCCGGATGCAGGCCGTCATTCTGATAGGATGAAATAAGGCTTATGGTATCGTCAGTGTCCCGCAGCAATTTGTCGAAATCGATCACGGTATCAAACCGGCTACTGCGACGGATCCAGTCGTTCACTTTGGTCCTGCATGCTTCACTGTATCGAGTGTAATAAGAATGTCCGTAAAAAGGCGTAACAGTAACACCATAAATCAGGATATCCCTTGCATGAGCAGAATCTATCATCATTTTGTATGCTTCAATAAGCCCATTGGCTACCGATGTTGCAGCTTCAGCGGATCTGAGCGCTCCGATATCATTAACACCTTCAAAAATGAT
The DNA here is from genome assembly GCA_050049665.1 of Bacteroidales bacterium. Lineage (GTDB taxonomy): Bacteria > Bacteroidota > Bacteroidia > Bacteroidales > UBA10428 > UBA10428. The sequence goes on from JASFVU010000513.1 coordinate 888, forward strand.
GGCGGCCTTTACACCATTCTGATCAAGAATATCGCGTTTGTACCGGTCTGTTCCGGAAGGCCCCAGACACTCTTCAAGCACACAGTTTCCACCGATACCCAGATTGAGAACAGCTACCTGCTCCGTACCGGGATTTGACAGGAATCGTTCCGACAAAAGATCCGGCCATCTGTTTTGCATATTGGTTACTGAACCTCGTCCATCGGTGATGGAGTTGCCAAGAACCGCAACACTGGTATATGTAGGAGGTACCAGCACATCAATACCAAGAATGTTATACCAGTGGTCGGTTGTGGAAGCTCCTGTAAAGTCGGTCACGGAAGTATCGTTACCGGCTATCAGGTAGGAAGTTGTGCGTGACCCGGGGTGGCCGGTCACAGTCTCGGATGTTTCTCCGAAATAGAGTGTTATTGCTATATCCGTTCTTTGTTCGAGATCAAAGGCAAACGGATCTGAGGTGATCGCCTCACCCGGTTCCATAACAACTTCCGGATCACCTTCAAATGTCAGTTTAACGGTTGTGGTGTCGTAGATGGTACTTTCTCCGGCTGAAACAGCTATTTTTGCAGCTTTTATTGTTACCGAGTCTTCACTGAATTCATTGGAGAACCTCACCTGTAATGTGTCTCCGCCAACCGAAACACGAACTACCTGTCGTAAAGAATTGTTATTCAGGCCCGGAGAAGGCGGCATATTACCTGGTTCAACAAGCTGTGGTCCCGTACACCAGGTCCCTACCCATATATCCCCTGACTGGCCGGAAAGGCTCCATGTACTCAGAAAAATACCAAGTACAACCGGGTATGAACGCAGAGATCTTAAAAATGTGTTTTTAATCATGGTATTTAATTTATATGAATTGGGTATTTTATAAAATAAAGCCCTATTACACAGAGGTCGATTGAAATTAGTAAATATTTTCCGACTGATGTTACTTATTTATAGTTAAACTGATTATTTCAAAAAAGAGACCCTTTACCGGTTCCCGGTTAAAAACAACGACCGGTAACAAGACAGTTATCGAACAGAAAATTCGTTGCCAAAAGCATATATACCCCGGGATATAATGACGGCCAGTCCTTCCTGAAGTTGAAGATGTGTCAATAAACCGATCTTCATAAATTTCAATAATCAGCGAAAAATGTTTAACATTATGCACGGGTAGTCCATGCTATCTGAATTATAATGACCAACTAATATTAAAAATAAATCCGTATCATGAAAAAAAAAATCGCACCCTACATTCTGCTTGCATTGTTCTCCGGCATCTTACACGCTCAGCAATTAACCATTGCCGAAAAGATCGAAGACCTTCGGGGGCCTGTCATTCAGGATAAAACAGGACGTCTCTGGTTTACCGGTCCCGACAGGATCCTAAGTTACGAAAATGAAAAATGGACCGAGCATACCCCTCCCGGGGAACTTAAATATTTACCGTTGGTAACAGGCAGCAGAGAGCCTCTTCCAATGGCTGAAGATGCCGAAGGCAATATATGGACTGTTTCAAAAGAAGGTTTTTTGGTATTTAATGGTACAGAATGGAAATTGCATCCATACAAAGACATGTCATTTGAAGTTACAACAACTATTTTCCCTGCCAGTCGTGGTCCGGTGATTTTTCAAAATCTTAAAGGGCAAATAGCCATTTATGATAATGGAAAATGGCTTTACCTGGGGAAAGAATTGCCTAAAGACGTTACACAAATTGTTGAATACGGAGACAATATATTGTTCGGTGACCAGGAAAAAATCAAAGAAGTGGGGCTTTATAACAAGACCTATAAAAAGATAACCGAAGGAAAAGAATTCAACTATTTCAAATGTTTCCTGGAAGGTTCGGTAATCATGGATATTGATGTTAAAGAGGGCCACTCTCTCTTTTCGGTCATACCCCTGGAAGTTAAAGAAGACATCTATCTGTCGCGGGTCGGAACAAGCGGATTCTTAATGCTTTACCCCGACAGGCTTGAAATTGAGAACAATTCCCGGGTTACCACCATAAACATTCCGGCTGAATACCGGGAACTGATTAAAAACAGAAACGAGATCAATGATTTCCAACAGATTAACGGTTGGTATTATATAGCAACAGAAAGCGGGCTGATACAGTTCAGGGAAGGTGACTTTCATTTGTTAAACAGTAAGAACGATCTGGCTGATGACAAGGTAATC
>JASFVU010000514.1:0-3053 GCA_050049665.1 Bacteroidales bacterium
ACCCTCGGATATGAGAGAAATGAAAAGACTGGCAAAGATTATGGGAGCAAAATCCATCATGATACCCGATACATCCGATGTACTGGATGCTCCTCAGACCGGCAAGCATGAATTTTATCCTAAAGGAGGAACAACAATTTCTGAATTAATAGCTGCAGGTGATAGCAAACGAAGTATCGGAATTGGCGGGTGGGCTACTAAAGATGCCTGTATCGTACTCGATAATAAGTGTAAAGTTAAGTTCGACATTTGTGATATACCCTTAGGGCTAAGTGCCACTGACCGGTTTATCCAGCAACTTTCAAAATCGGCAGAAGTGAATATCCCTGCAGAAATAACTGCAGAACGCGGCCGGTTGATTGATGTTATCACTGATATGCATCAGTATTTCTATGGAAAACGTGTTGCCTTATGGGGCGATCCTGATCATTTAATACCCCTGGTGGAATTCCTGGTAGATCTTGATATGAAGCCTGTTTACATAGTAAGTGGAACTCCGGGAAAATATTTCCCAACATATATGAAAAATATGCTTGAAGAAAAAGTGCCGGAAGCTAAATATATGAATGGTGAAAGGGCCGATATGTTTCTTATGCATCAATGGATCAAACAGGAGCCCGTTGACCTGCTCATAGGAAACACTTACGGCAAATACATTTCCCGTGATGAAAATATCCCTTTCATGAGGTTCGGCTTTCCGATCATGGATCGCATAGGCCATTCTTATTTTCCAAGCGTAGGATATATGGGAGGTATTCGTATTCTGGAGAAGATATTGAACCTGTTTCTTGACAAAAAGGACGCTGAAAGTCCGGAAATAAGTTTTGAATTAGTGATGTAATTCCCGCTGATTACAGGCATCCTCTTAATACACGAAGGGAGGATGCGGTATCAGCAGTATTTAGGTTGTTTTTGTTGTATGACCCGCCTCCTGTTTTGAGTATTCTTTACGGGAGGCGGTTAATAAAAAGTATGATGAACTCTTATCTGTCAGACCGGAAAGCCCAGATTGTCATCAAAGGAAATGGCAACAAAAGCATTGAGTGTTCAAAGCAAAGTCTCGCCGGCTCCGTTAGCCAGAGAGCCTGCGTATTTTGCGGGTCACGTGTTGTATTGTATCCTATCACGGATGCATTGCATATCATTCACGGGCCCATAGGATGCGCTGCTTATACCTGGGATATCAGAGGAGCACTCTCATCAGGCAAAAGCATCTACCGCAACAGCTACTCCACCGATCTGAAAGAAAAACATGTCATTTTCGGAGGAGAAAAGCAGTTGTACCGTTCCCTGACAGAACTCATTGATGAATTAAAGCCTAAAGCCGCATTTGTTTACAGCACATGCATAGTAGGAGTTATCGGGGATGATGTGGAAGCCATATGCAGAAGAGTTGAGGCAGAAAAAGGGATCCCTGTGTTGCCGGTACAATCCGAAGGATTTCAGGGAACAAAGAAAGATGGTTATAAAATAGCCTGTGATGCCCTGTTTAAGCTGGTTGGCACAAAGGACGACAAGGTTGTAAAACCCCACAGCATCAATATTCTTGGTGATTTTAACCTGGCAGGGGAACTGTGGATGCTGAAAGAATACTATTCCGCGATGGGTATCCAGATCAATGCGACCATTACAGGCGATGGAAGGGTTCATGATATCTGCAACGCACACAAAGCTTCGCTGAATGTTGTACAGTGCTCCGGCTCCATGATCCATCTGGCCAGATCCATGAAAGAAAAATATGGCATTCCTTTCATGAAGGTCTCTTATTTCGGCATTGAAGATATGTCGGATGCGCTGTATGAAGTGGCCACATTTTTCAAAAGTGATCACCTGATGGAGAATGCACGCCGACTGGTATCCCAAGAATTGAAAAAGCTCCTGCCCACTCTGGAAAGCTACCGTGAAAAGCTTGAAGGGAAAAAGGCTGCTATTTATGTCGGCGGCGCATTCAAAGCGATCTCTCTTGTAAAGGCACTCAGGTTAATTGGTGTAAAGACTGTTGTCGTCGGCTCACAAACGGGAAACAAAGATGATTACGTCATTCTGAGCGAACTATGCGATGAAGATACCATTCTTGTGGATGATTCCAACCCGAACGAGTTATCAAGCTTTGTCAAAGAAACAGGAGCGGATATTTTCATCGGTGGCGTTAAAGAACGGCCCATAGCTCATAAAATGGGACTGGGATTCTGTGACCATAACCACGAAAGAAAAGAGGCCCTGGCAGGATATGAAGGCATGATGAATTTTGCCAAAGAAATTGTAGCAACGGCTACCAGTCCTGTCTGGCAGTTCACTAAAAAATCTTCCTGTAATGATCGGAACAGAGAATAAGACATATACCTCAACAAGAAATGCCTGTAAGCTATGTACGCCCCTTGGAGCATGCATTGCATTTAAAGGGATCAGAGGATGTATTCCCCTGATCCACGGTTCACAGGGATGTGCAACTTACATACGCAGGTACATGATCAGCCATTACAGGGAACCCGTTGATATCGCTTCAACAAGCTTCAGTGAAGAAGCTACGGTATTCGGTGGCAACAAACTGTTCAACACAAGCATCGATAATATCATCGAGCAATACCATCCCGAATTGATCGCGATCAGCAGTACTTGTCTGAGCGAAACCATAGGCGAAAATATTCCGAAGCTGCTTAAGGAATACATCACCTTAAACCACGACAAAAAATTGCCTGAGTTTGTGTGGGCTTCCACTCCGAGTTATTCGGGAACGCACATAGACGGATTTCACGAAGCGGTATTATCCCTGGTAAAAACCTTTGCCATACAGGGAAAAAGCCATAATACAGTCAATCTGTTTCCCGGATTTGTATCGCCTGAAGACCTAAGATACATAAAGGAAATTTTAAATGACTTTGCTATTAGGTATAACCTGATCCCGGATTATTCCGAATCCCTTGATAACCCGAACTGGGAAGATTACAAACGTATTCCGGAAGGCGGGGTACCGGTTGGAACGATCAGCAACTGCGGTTATGCAAAAGCAAGCATTGAATTCGGATATGTATTCAACAAAGGCAGTATCCCCG
>JASFVU010000515.1:0-3052 GCA_050049665.1 Bacteroidales bacterium
CCAATAACTATTACTGCATCACCACATGAATTATAGGGTAATTCAGGACATGGTCTTTCTTCTTCAGGTATGGGGTCGCCGGTATTTGTCTCCATCACATACAGGGGATGATATATTTCTCCGTATTTTCTGCCAATGGTAATTCCTACATCTGTATTTGGCGGCAGGTTATATAATGCATGTATCTTATCATCCGATTTGTTTTCAATAAACATTTTCCTCCTGCTTACAATATCTCCTGTTGCGGATATATAATCCACTTCAACATAAAATGGTCCCGCAATGTTATTGGCATCAAGTTTTATGCACGCAGGATCTTCTTTATATAAATCCATATTATAGCTGGAAAAGTGATCTATTTTAGCTATGTAAGCATCTCCATTATTGTTTAACCTGGCATTACCCTCTACCTTCCAGACACCTTTTTCTTCATCATATAACAGCAACGGCATTCTTGCAGGGAGGATACCTTTCCCTTTTAATTGATCAGGATTTACAGGAATAATGATCTTGGCATATTCTCCTTTCTTCAGTTGGAAAGTAGTATCGCCTGCATAAACATCAATATTCATGGCCCCATAAGTCTCCATATACATAGGCCTCCCTTCAGCCATAACCGTATTATCGCCGGGCATGGAGTTTTCATCAAAAATATCTACTGTTGCCAGTGAAACAGTTACCATATCGCGGGGACTGTTACCATTTCCATCTGCGATGGCATTGGCGGGTATAACCACTGTAACTCCCGGATTACAGCTATTTCTTGTTTCCGAGGCTTCCATAGCCAGTCTCACCTTACCGGAAACATTCTCAGGAAATCGTAAATCAGGATATGCATCCCAGTCTATTAAGCTTCGGAGTGTACCACTGCAATTTGGAAAGGTTGAAAAAACGGTATTGTCAACAACCGTATTGATATTTGCAGGATCAATATTGGCAATAGTAGCCTTTTTCATTGTATACAATTTATTGGATATCCCTGCAAAAGAAATGTCCGAGATAAGTCCATAACCTTTCTTTCGTATATTCAGTACATACCTTGGCAAAGAGTCAATACTGTCCTTTACTATAACAATTTTGAAATATCCTTCTTTATTAGTCAGGATACGTTTCTTTTTTACCTGAACTTCAGCATTTTCTATTGGTTCTTTGTCTTTTGTTATGACCCAGCCCGAGAATACAATGCAGGAGTCAAATTGTGCAGGATCAATATCAAGAGGATTTTCAGGAGCCAGTGATCTTACCCGTGGTTTGCAACTACAGATTAACAGAAGCAAGACTACGGGTATAACAAGTTTAGTAAAATTTAGTGTTTTGTTGCTCATAACGCAGATAGATATAATTATTAATAACCTGAAAACAACTTATTGAGTATTGTCTTTTGTCTACTCAAAGGCTCATCCTGATAAGAATAAATACAGATTTTCTTTCTATCTGAATGATTTATTTAATTGCATTTCCTTAATCTCAGCGATTTCTTACCTATAACTATACATTTTATATCAATTACAAATTTATTGCCTGATATTTCACATGTCAAGTGAATTGCATATTTTTTGCCCAAATAGATGGATGCAGGGGTAAGTATTACAAAATAGATGATTAATCATTGAAATTCCGGTTTCGTAATATTCAGACTACATTTTTAATTTACCCGTAATTTTTCAGGTATTTCAAAAGAACAGGCCGGAATATTTATTGTAAGTGAATTCTGCAGGTTAATCTTTTCCTGATTCATGAATCAGGAAAAGAGTATTACTGTACCGTGCTATATTAGCAATCGTTCTATCAAAAATCCATAAACAATGAAACATATTTTTTTTCCTTTTCAGTGGCTGAGAGAGCCCTTATTCTTTTTAAGAATTCAAGGTGTCTTATCTGCAGGAATCATCTTATTAAGTCTCTGTTCTATCGGAAATGCACAAGTACCTCCCGACAGTATTTATTTCGGACAAACACCTCCGGGCGACTCTGCTATAGTCTTTGCACCCGGTATTATATCGCTGGATGGCAGAAATGAAAGAACACCGGATTATTTGCCCGATTACAGTGCTTTTTACTTTACAAGCGGATCAAATGATTTTGGCGAATCATATGTATATCAAACCGTCTATGATACAATGTGGGGACCAACGGAGATCAATCCGGCTTTTACCGATGAAGCATGGGACCTTTCAATAACCGACAGTTCGCTGGCCTGCTTTACTTCCCGTGTCGGTAGCCAGACGGATATTTTCATCATTGAACGTACAGATGGAAACTGGGGAACACCGGAAAAACTCCCTAAGGAAATTAATTCCGGAAGTCAGGAGTGGGGAGCATGCATTTTACAGAACAGAACTGTCTATTTTTGCAGATTCCCTAATAATCAGGGCGAAATGTTTAAATGTGTTTATTCAGATGGTGAATACCTGCCGGCAGAAGAGCTTGAAATCAATACTTCCAACCAGGAGTGGGATCCATATATTCCCGAAGATGAAAGCTACATAATCTTTAAATCCAACCGGCCGGGAACATATGGCAACCTGGATCTGTACATTTCTTATACGAAAGAAGACGGAACCTATACAAATCCCAAAAACCTGGGAAAAAAGATTAATTCCGTGTATCACGATGATGGCGGAAATCTTACACCCGATGGTAAGTATTTTCTGTTTGCCAGTGGCGATCCCAATTCGAATAACCGGGACATTTACTGGGTAAGCTCAGGATTTATTGACAGTCTGCGGCTAACAAACTTTGTTCCTTATGCGAGATATCCGATTCCCGATGTAACCGATACGCTTGGTAATGAATTTAGCTATTTCATTCCCGATTCAACCTTTATGGACGATGATGAAACCGATACACTTTCAATACATGCTAAACTGACCAATGGAGAAGATCTGCCCGGATGGTTGACTTTTGATACCGTTACTTATGCATTCTCAGGAACTCCTGCCGAACCTGCCAGTATGAATATCAGGGTTACTGTGACTGACCCGGAAGGTGCAACAGGTTCAGATGTCTTTCGGTTAGCAATTATAGAAAGGCCTTCAACAATTGATCAATC
>JASFVU010000516.1:0-3041 GCA_050049665.1 Bacteroidales bacterium
TATCCGCCTCTCCCCGGAAGGAAAAGATGAAGTTATTTTTTCCATCGCTTTTTCATACATCAACACACGAAGGTATGATCTGGCTATTAAATACCTGCTTCTTGCCCATGAGATCAATCCGGAAAACTTGGTTGTACTCCATGAGCTGGCCATGGTTTATGAGCGGATTGATCAGCTTGAGAAAAGCATTGTTTATTATCACATGTACCTTGATATAGAACCTTACGCGGAGAACATCTGGTTTAACCTGGGAATGGTCTATACCAGTCTTGACGAATACGAGAAAGCCATTAATGCATACGATCTTGCCATTGCCATTTGCCCGGATTATGTATCGGCTTATTTCAGCAAAGCCAACACACTGGTCAACAGCGGCCAGTATAAGGAAGCCATAAAGACATTTGAAGAGATCATATTCATTGAGCCCGACAATGTTCAGGCCTATACTTACATCGGGGAATGCTATGAGAAACTGGAACTATTTAACAGGGCTATTCATTTCTACATAAAAGCCATTGAAATAGATAGAACGTTCGGAGACGCATGGTACGGACTGGGGATGTCGAATTACCACCTGAAATTTTACTCGAAAAGCCTGAACTATTTCATCCGTGCCAACATTCTTGATCCGGAAAACCCTGAATATTGGTTCATGATGGGAAAAGTCTACCGGAAACTCAATCTGATAGAAAAATCCGTTGAATCGTATAACCGTGTTGTAGAGCTTGATCCGAATGATTATGAGGCATGGCTCTCTCATGCGGACATTCTGTTCATTGAGAACAAAGTATACGAGGCAATTACTATTTTAAATAAAGCTTATCAGTATAATAAAGATATTTCAACGATCAATTACAATCTGGCAGCTTACTACCTGTATATCAATGAACCCCAGATGGCATACGAATTTTTTGAAAAAGGGCTGGCTATTAACTTCAAAGAACACAACGACTTTCTGTTGCGACATCCCATGGCTTTCAGGAATAAGACCATCAGAGCACTGATCAGGAAGTATAAGAATTTAAGTCGATAAATTATGAATATTCAGTTGCCCTACATACCCGAAAGAGAAACAAAACCAAGGAAATCGGGCTTAACAATGGTAATGGATAAGGGGTTGAGTCTGAAAGAGGCGGAAAACTTCGTTGAATCCTCCGGAGAATTCACCGATTTTGTCAAGTTTGGTTTCGGGACCTCTGTTATCACCGGTAAGCTTGCAGAGAAACTTGCCCTCTACAGGAGCGCCGGAATAAGGCCATATTTCGGAGGCACATTGTTCGAAGCTTTTGCCATCAGGAATATGATCGACGAGTTCAAAAAGTACATTGATCAATTTAAGGTTGATCTGATTGAGATCTCTGACGGTTCCATGAGCATGCCCCATGAGCAAAAACTGGAATACATAAACCAATTTGCAGGACAGGTCACGGTTATTTCAGAAGTCGGTTCAAAGCAGCGTGGCGTATTTATTCCTGCCGTACAATGGGTGCAGATGATGAAGAGCGAGCTGAAGGCGGGATCACTGAAAGTTATTGCCGAGGCCAGGGAAAGCGGTACAATAGGCATTTACAACAGCGACGGAACAGCCAACGAAAATCTTATTAATGCTATTTCTTCTCATATTGATCCTTCCGACATTATTTGGGAAGCTCCGAACGGGAAGCAGCAGGTGTGGTTTGTGAAAATATTCGGAGCCAATGTCAACCTGGGGAATATAGCTCCGAACCTGGTTATTCCACTCGAATGTCTGAGGCTCGGATTGCGTGGTGACACCTTTTTTGACTTCCTTCCGGAAGAATTTGAAGAAAAGAAACAGCACGAATCCGATTTCCTGCCTAATATTGATTTTCAGATATAGAAAACATTATCATCAAACACAGGGACCTTATTAAATCGTAAACGGTATGAAAAGAACGTTAAAAGAATACCTGTCACTTGTTTTTAAAGGAGTTGGAATGGGAGCGGCAAATGTTATTCCCGGAGTGTCGGGAGGTACGATAGCTCTGATCACAGGAATTTTTGAAGAGCTGATCGATTCCATCAAATCATTTGATCTTAAAGCCATAAAGCTTTTCTTTACGGGAAGGTTCGGGGAGTTCGCCAAACATGTGAATCTGGGATTTTTGATCTCTGTTTTTCTTGGGATAGGCATCAGCATTTATTCACTGGCATGGTTGCTTAAATACCTTTTCGAAAAATATCCGGTTTATGTCTGGGCATTTTTTTTCGGACTGATATTGGCTTCCGTTTATTTTGTCGGGAAGACCGTTCATAAATGGAATTTAGGGGTCATATTTACTTTCCTTACGGGAACCGCCATAGCCGTTTACATTTCGGTCGTCAAACCTGCTGCCGAGAATGATGCATTTTATTATCTTGTACTTTGCGGGGTTGTGGCCGTATGCAGCATGATCCTCCCCGGCCTGTCGGGTTCATTTATCCTGATACTGATGGGAAATTACCAGTTGGTGATGATTGACGCTGTGAGCGACCTGAATTTAACGGTACTGATCCCCGTAGTTTTGGGTGCCGGCGGCGGACTTATTGCTTTTTCACATTTTTTATCCTGGATCTATAAGAAATACAGAGACCTGACCATTTCCGTGTTAACCGGCTTTATTCTCGGGTCACTGAGTATCTTATGGCCATGGCAAACGGCCATTACTGAAACAATAACAGGCAGAGACGGTACATTGGAACAAATAATAACCGGCTACAAAAAAGAACTTCCTGGCGATGTACATGAGATCCTTATTGCTTCGGTCATCTGCCTGATCGGAATAATCTCAATATGGCTGGTGGAAAAATATGCCGGCATGGTTGAAACAGAACAAGATCAATGAGAAAATTCGGGCTCATCGGTTTCCCTCTGGGACATAGCTTTTCAAAACAATATTTTTCAGAGAAGTTCAAAAAACTCGGTATGGGTGACTGCAGGTATGACAATTACCCTTTGGAAAAAATCGGGGAACTAAAGAGACTGACAGAAGAAAACAATGCCCTGGAAGGATTGAATGTTACCATTCCATACAAAGAAACAG